>CALMPZ010000231.1 GCA_937871645.1 uncultured Polymorphobacter sp. | reverse complement strand
GCCGCTTGAGCATCGCGCCGATCTGCGGGCCGCCGCCATGGACCACGACGGGGTTGATGCCGACGGCCTTCAACAGCACGATATCTTCGGCAAAATCGCGCGCCAGCTCGGGGTCGCCCATCGCATGGCCGCCGTATTTGACGACAAAGGTTTTTCCAGCATAGCGTTGCAGATAGGGCAACGCCTCGATCAGCGTCTCGGTCTTGACCAGCAGGTCGGGGTGCGGGGCATTGCTCATGCACCCCCTATAGGGCGGGAGACGGAGATGGCAATAACTGGCGCGCCCGCCCCCGCGGGCTATTCGGGCACGCCGTTGCGCCGCAAACTCGGTGTCGTGCCGGGCCAGCGCACGCTGCGCCACGCCATGCCCGCCAGCGTTGCGGCCGAAATCGATGACGGCGCGCCGCCGCCTGACGGCACGCCGCCATGGGACATGGTGCAGCTGTTTTGCGACCGCCGCGCCGAGCTTGAAGCGCTGCTGGTGCGGCTACGCGGCGAGCTGTCGCTCAAGGGCATGATCTGGGCGTCATGGCCCAAAAAGGCGTCGAAAGTCCCGACCGACATCACCGAAGACACCATCCGCGCCATCGCGCTGCCGCTGGGGTTTGTCGATGTGAAGGTGTGTGCGGTGGACGCGGTGTGGTCGGGGTTGAAGCTAGTTATCCGTGTGTCGGAACGGCAAGGCTGAGCGTCAGGCAAGCCAGATCAACGCCAGTCCGGCCGCGAAAACAAAGTCATAGATGGCGCAGAACGGAATGTACCAGCGCGGCATCTGCGTATCGATCAGGCGGTGATGCGCGGCGTCCCACAGCCCGTGGGCAGCCGTTGCTGCGGGGATCACCCAGGGCGTGACGAGCAGGCCGACGGCGCCCGCCGCCAGAAACGCCATGCCGACGACGACTTCGATGCCCATGATGCGCGGCCGCCCATCGCGCAGCGCAAAGCCGATGTAGATCGCACCGATCGCCGACACCGCCAGCGCTGCCAGCACGACCGAGGTCGCATGCGTCACGAAAAGATGCAACGGCAGTGTCGCCAGCGCCAGCACCGCGCCGATGGTCCCCGCCGTGGCCGGGCGAAAGTTCACCGCGTCGGCACCGGCGCCGCGCCGCTGTAATCGTAGAAACCGCGGCCCGATTTGCGCCCCAGCCAGCCGGCCTCGACATATTTCACCAGCAGCGGCGCCGGGCGATACTTCGAATCACCGGTCGTCGCTTGCATGACCTGGAGGATGCTGAACAGCGTATCGAGCCCGACAAAGTCGGCGAGCGCCAGCGGCCCCATCGGGTGGTTGGCGCCGAGCTTCATGCCCATGTCGATATCGATGACCGACCCCAGCCCGTCGCCCAGCGCAAAGATCGCCTCGTTGAGCATCGGGCACAGGATGCGGTTGACGATGAACGCCGGCCGGTCTTCGGATTCGATGCCGGTCTTGCCGAGCGCCGCGACGAACTTGTGCATTGCCGCGGTCGTGTCGGCGCTGGTCGCCAGCCCCGGGATGATTTCGATAAGCTGCATCACCGGCACCGGATTGAAGAAGTGCAGCCCGGTGAAGCGGTCGGGGCGGTCGGTCGCCGCCGCCAGCCGGGTGATCGAAATCGACGAGGTGTTGGTGGCGAGCAGCGTTTCGGGGCGCAGCTTGGGCGACAGTTCGGCGAAAATCTTGACCTTGATAGCCTCGTTCTCGGTCGCAGCCTCGATGACCAGGTCGGCCGCGACGAACGCCGCAGTGTCGGTGGTCAGCGTGATGCGTGCCAGAATTGCCGCAATCGTCGCCTCGTCGATGGTGCCCTTGGTCAGCCCGCGCGCCAGATTCTTGGCGATGGTTGCCTTGGCGGCCTCGGTGCGGTCGCTCGACACGTCCGACAGGATGACCTTGTAGCCCGATGCGGCCGCGACATGCGCGATGCCGTTGCCCATCAAACCCGCACCGATAACGCCGATTGTCTGCACGCCTAGATCTCCTGAATGACTGGCGTCACTCCTAGGCAAGCGCGACCCGCGCGGCAACTGCTGCATTGCAGCAAAGTTGCGGGGGCTAGCGCTTCTTGACGAACTCGGCGCGCAGCACCAACCCCTTGATGCCTTCGTAGCGGCAGTCGATTTCCTGATCGTCGCCGGTCAGGCGGATCGACTTGATGACGGTGCCGCGGCGCAGCGTCTGCCCGGCGCCCTTGACGGTCAAGTCCTTGATCAACGTCACGCTGTCACCGTCGGCGAGCAGGTTGCCGACCGAGTCGCGCACCTCGACCTGTCCCGACGCCGACGCTTTGGCAGCAGCTTCAGCGCCGCTGATCCATTCGCCGCTGGCTTCGTCATAGACGAAATCATCATCGCCGGTCTGGTCGCTCATCATCTTCTCCGGCGCCAGCAGCGGCGCGGCGTCTCCCTAGCGCATCGCACACCAGCGGCGCAAAGACTCAGGCCGCTTCGGCAACCTTGCGCAGGCGCTTGGCGTCGAGAATTGCAATGCGGCCGTAGCGCGTATCGATCAGCCCTTCGGTTTCCAGCCCACGCACCACCTTGCCAACGGTGTTGCGACTGAACGCGCAGGCGCCGGCCAGATGCTCCTGCGTGCAGACAAAGCTGGGCGGTGGCGAAATGCGGTAGCGCCGGTGCCGCCAGCCACCCAGCCGCAGGATTGTCGCAGCGACGCGGCGGCGGCTGTCGGCAATCAGCATGTCGGCATGCGCGCCGACCGACATGACGAACTGGCCCGATATCGCCAGCGCAATCTGTTCCCAGTCGCCCGGATGCGATACCAGCCGGGCGCGCAGCGCCTGCAGCCGCACCGCACCGCACAAAGCATCGGCGGACGCCACTGCCGAGCCGATATAGACGCCACCGAGTAGCGGCGCGTGGCCCCACCAGCCGCCGGGCAAGCCGAAAAACGCCGTGCCGATATCGGCCATGCCGATGCCGGTGACAAAATGTACCTGGCCGTCGCCGACGCAGTAAACGGCGCCATCGGTATCGCCGGCATGCGTCAGCCCCTCGCCCGCAGCATAGACGCGCCACTGGGTGTTGGCGACCATCCAGTCGCGGAATGCCGGCGCACAGGCGCCGAGCCAGCCGGTGCTGGAAATCAGGTTGATGGCGGCTTGTTCGCGACTTGTCATGACAGGGTTTATGACAATGTCCGGCGGCTGCGACAAATGAACAAATCTGGTCGGTGCAGCGCACCGCAGGCCGCTAGAAATCGCGCTGAAGATCAGGGGAATTCTGCAATGCGCGCATGGATGAAGAAGCTGGCCGCGGCCACGCTGGCGACTACGGCAATGCCGGCGCTGGCGATTGATGACGGGCCGCGCGCCTATTTTCCGCTGCCGGTGGGTAGCAACAATTTCAACCTGATCGGCATTTTCGAGGATTCGAACAGCTCGCTCGATCCGTCGACGGCGATCAAGGGCCTCGATGGCAGCATCGATGTCGGCGTGCTGCAATACACCCGCACCGTCGCCATCGGCGGCAATGCCGCCGGGCTGGTCGTGGCGATGCCGTTCGGCCGGGTTCAGGGCGAATTCGCGCTGGGCGGCCCGTTCGGCAACACACTGGTGCGGTCGGGCGAAAGCAGCGGGCTCGGCGACCTGACGGTGATGGGCGTGTTCGGCGTCATCGGCTCACCGGCGCTGACCAAGGCGCAATATGTCCGGTACAAGCCGGGTTTCTCGCTTGGCGTGCTGGCGCAGGCGACGGCGCCGACCGGCGAATATGACGACACCAAGGTGCTCAACCTCGGCACCAACCGCTGGGCGTTCCGGCTTGGCATGCCGTTCGGCTGGATGCTCGGCGGATCGTATCTGTCGCCGAAGCTGACGACGATCGAAGTCGTGCCGAGCGTCATTATGTACACCCCCAATGACGCACCGTTCCGCGCCGGCCGGCGCACGCAAACGGCGCTGTTCCGCATGGAGGGGCATCTGACGCACAACTTCAACCGCGCGCTTTGGGCCTCGCTCGACGGCGGCGTCAACAGCGGCGGCGCCACCACCACCGACGGCGTCGCCGACAACAACACCAAGCAGTGGCTCGGGCTCGGCGTCTCGGTCGGGCTCAACCTGTCACCGGCGTTCGGCGTGGTCGCGACCTATGGCGGCCCGGTAACCGGTAACGCCAGCGCGCCCGAAGGCAGCGGCTTCCGCATCAACCTGCGCGGGACGTTCTAGCCGCTACCCCGCCAGCACAGCGCGCGCCTGGCTGGCGACATGCGCGAGCATTGCCGTCGTCACCGCACCGCTGTGGCGGGCGCGCGACACCAAAGCGCAGACGCGGTTGGCGCGCGCATGGTTGTCGGCGAGCCAGGTGTTGACCTCTGCCACCGGATCGCCGCCGGGCTTGACGATGCGGCGCATCAGGTCGAGGCGCAGTTGTTCGAAATCGCGCACCAGCCCGGCCTTGAGCAGGCGTTCCCACGGGTCGGTGGGGGCGAGCAGCAGCGCCGCGCCCTTGGCCCAGTCGAGCCCGAGCGTTTCGCCGAGATGCGTATAGCCCATCGCGACCTGCGCTTCGTCGCCGCCGAGGTCGGCGGCGAGCAGGCCGATGCCGACCGAGCCGTCGAGCGCGTGCATCCGCACCAGCCGGTCGGCGACGTCGCGCGGTGCGCCGGCGCGGTTGAGCGTCGCGGCGAACCAGTCGATCTGCGCCTGCGGTTCGGGGCGCAGCAGCTGCGCGATGCGTTCACCGAGGCGGTCGAGGCCGGGCTTGAGGCGGCTGACCAGCGCCGAGGGATCGCCGACACCGGCGCCGACACGCAGCAGGTCGGCCATTTGCGACCGCATCGCCTCGATGGCGTAGCTGTGGAGTTCGAGCTGGACCGGGCCGGGGACTTCGGCGTTGTCGATGGCGTCCCACAGATCGCGGAAGTCGAACAGCTCGCGCCCGGCGACGAACGCGCCGCCGACGTCCGCGAGACTGACACCGAGTTCTTCGGCGAGTTCGAACGGCAAGGTCAGCCCGCCGCGGTTGATCAGTTCGTTGGTCAGCTTGGTGGCGACGAGTTCGCGGCGCAGCCGGTGGGTCTCGATTGCCGCCGGGAAGCGCGCCGCCATCGCATCGGGGAAGGCGCCCATCAGGTCGGGCAGCAGCAGCGCATCGTCGCACACCGGGCTGACGACCAGCGCGTCGTAAACCGCCATCTTGGCATAGGCCATGATGACCGCGAGTTCGGGGCGTTCGAGGCCGTCGCCGGCACGGCCGCGCTGGACGAGGACATCGTCGCTGGCCAACCCTTCGAGGCCGCGGTTGAGCTCGGCGGCGCTGGCCTCGAGCGTCTGGATCAGCCGGATATAGCGCGGCATCGCGGCGGCACCGCCGCGTTCGGCAATCGACAGCGCCTGCGTCTGCATGATGTTGTCGTGGAGCACGAGTTCGGCGACTTCGTCGGTCATCTCGACGAGCAGCGTGTTGCGCGCCTCTTCGGTCAGGCGGCCGGCGGCGACTTCGCTACCGAGCGCGATCTTGATGTTGACCTCGTTGTCCGAACAATCGACGCCGGCGCTGTTGTCGATGAAATCGGTGTTGATGCGGCCGCCGTGTTCGGCAAATTCGATGCGCCCGGCCTGCGTCAGCCCGAGGTTGGCACCTTCGCCGACGACCTTGGCGCCGAGCTGGTCGCCGGTGACGCGGTGCGCGTCATTGGCGCGGTCGCCGACATCGACGTTGCTTTCGAAATTGGCGCGGACATAGGTGCCGATGCCGCCGAACCAGAACAGGTCGACCTTCGCCTTGAGGATGGCGACGATGAGTTCGGTCGGTGACAGCGCGTCGGCGGTAATGTTGAGGCTGAGCCGGATTTCGGGGGTCAGCGGGATCGATTTCTGGCTGCGCGGGAAGACGCCGCCGCCCTTTGAAATCAGCTTGCGGTCATAGTCATCCCACGACGAACGCGGCAGCGCGAACAGCCGCTGGCGTTCGGCAAACGCCTTTTTGACGTCGGGTTCGGGGTCGAAGAAGAAGTGGCGGTGGTCGAACGCCGCGACCAGCTTCATCGACTTCGACAGCAGCATGCCGTTGCCGAACACGTCGCCCGACATGTCACCGCAGCCGGCGACGCGCACCGGCGCGGTCTGCACATCGACGCCAAGTTCGCGGAAATGGCGCTGCACCGAAATCCACGCACCGCGTGCGGTGATCGCCATTGCCTTATGGTCATACCCAACGCGCCCGCCGCTGGCGAAAGCGTCGCCGAGCCAGAATCCACGCCCGTCGTCATGCGCCAGGCTGATGGCGTTGGCGGTGTCGGAGAAGGTCGCGGTGCCCTTGTCGGCGGCAACCACGAGATAGGGGTCGGGCGCGTCATGGCAGACGACATCGTCGGGCGGGATGTTGGTGCCCGCGGCATCGAGATTGTCGGTCAGCGACAGCAGCGCGCGGATGAAGATCGAATAGGCTTCGACACCTTCGGCGGCATAGGCCTCGCGGTTTGACGGCGCCGGTAGTTGCTTGGGATAGAAGCCGCCCTTGGCGCCGGTCGGCACGATGACAGTGTTCTTGACCTTCTGCGCCTTGACGAGACCGAGCACTTCGGTGCGGAAATCGTCACGCCGGTCGGACCAGCGCAGGCCGCCACGCGCGATCGGCCCGCCGCGCAGGTGGATACCTTCGACGCGCGGCGAATAGACCCAGATTTCGCGGTACGGCACCGGCGGCGGCAGGTTGGGGACTTCGTGGCTGTCGAGCTTGAACGCCAGCGCTTCGGGGCCGCCGGGGACGAAGGCGTTGGTGCGCAAGGTCGCGTCGATGACCGACTGGTAGAGACGCAGGATCGTGTCGTCATCGATCGCGGTGACGTCGGCAAGCCCGGCGTCGATGCGTTCGGCGGCAGCGGCAATCGCGGTGGCGCGATCATCGACATCGAGCTCGAACTTGGCGCGGAACAGCGCGACGATGTCATCGGTGACCGCCGGATAGCGCCGCAGCGCATCGACGACGGTGGTCAGCCCGTAGCTGATGCCGGTCTGGCGCAGGTAGCGGAAATAGGCACGCAGCCAGCCGGCGGTTTCGGCACCAAGCCCGCAGCCAATGACCAGCGCGTTGAACGCGTCGTTCTCCTGCTGGCCAAGCAGTACGTGGCGCAGCGCCGGCTCGACGCGGGCGCGCAGCACGTCGAGGTCGAGCGTCGCCGCCTCGCCCTGGACTTCGAGCAGGAAGTCATGGATCCAGCCCAGCCGCCCGCCATCGAGGTCGAACGGGAACTCCTCGATGACACGCAGCCCGAAGTTTTCGAGCACCGGCACCGCGTCGGACAGTGCGATGATCTGGCCGAGCCGGTAGATCTTGAGCCGCAGCGCCTGCGGTGCGTCACCGGCGCGGCGATACAGCAGCACCTCGCGGCCATGGCTGTCCTCGAGCCGCGACAGCGCCAGCAGGTCGGTCGCCGCATCGGCGGCACTATACTGTGCGCGGTAGCTCGGCGAGAACGCCTTGCCGTGCGTCAACGTCAGGCGCGCGGCCCGCGCCGGTCCAGCGACTTCGGCGAGTGCGGCTTCGATATGTTCGTCCCAGCCGCGCACCATTGTATCGAGCCGGGCATCGAGCGCAGCTTCGTCGAGCGCGACTTCACCGCCCGGCGTGCCGATGATGTAGTGGACGCGGGCGAGGCCCTCGGCGCGCAGTTCGACTTCATAGCGCGTCAGCTTGCCGCCGAGTGCTGTGGTCAGCATCGCGCCGACACGTTCGCGGACGCCGCTGGTATAGGCATCGCGCGGCACATAGACGAGCACCGACACGAACCGCCCATAGGCATCGGCGCGTGCGAAGAGCTTGGGGCGCGGCCGGTCGAGCAGCGACAGCAGCCCAAGCGCCATCGACTTCAATCGGTCGGGGCTGGCTTCGAACAGTTCCTCGCGCGGGAAGGCTTCGAGGACATGGACGAGCGCCTTGCCAGTGTGGCCCTTGGCGTCGAAGCCAAGCGCGTCGATGACTTCGGCGACCTTGCGGCGCAGCAGCGGCACCATGCGCGGCGAAGTGGCCAGCGCCGAGCTGGTGAACAGCCCGATGAAGCGCGTCTCGGTGACGGCGCGGCCCTGGCGGTCATAGCCCTTGACCGAAATCATGTCGAAATTGACGTGGCGGTGCACCGTCGACACCGCGCCGGTCTTGCTGACCAGCATCGGCTCGGGGGAGTCGAGGAACTTCTGCACCGGCGCCGGCAGCGCGTCGTCACCCCATACCGCGAACTTCGGGTTGCGCAGCAGGCCGAGGCCTTCCACTTCGCCGCTATCGAGATCGGTGCGCGACACGCCGAGCAGCGTAAAATTGTCGGCGGCGAGCCAATCGAGGAACGCCGTGGTTTCAGCCGCCGCATGCGGGGCGACCGGCGGCGGATTGTCGGCCAGCGCCCGCGTTGCGGCCTTGAGCGCGGCGAGCATGTCGGCCCAGTCGTTGACCGCGACGCGGACATCGGCGAGCACGCCGTGCAGCGTTTCGACCAGCGCCAGCCGCGCCTTGGCGCTGACGCGTTCGAGTTCGATGTAGATCAGCGACTCGCGCGCTTCGCCGGTGGCGGGCGCGTTGGCATCGGCGGCCGCAATGCTGAGCAGGCGGCCCTTGTCGTCGCGGCGCACGGTGACAATGGGATGCAACAACCGGTCGATGGCGAGCCCGGCGCTGGTCACGGCAGCCGACACCGAGTCGACCAGAAACGGCATGTCGTCATTGACAATCGCCAACCCGAGGCGGCGGCGACCGCCCTGGCTTTCGATGGGATCGAGCGAGATGGCCGGTGTGCCGGGGCTGCGCCTGGCGGCAAGCGTCGCGACCTGCGCGACGATGCGGTCTGCGGCGGCAGTGTCGATGCTGTCGGCCTCGCCGGGCAGCGCCGTGGCAAACAGCAAATCGGCAAACAGCCGTCGGTTGGCGTTTTCGCCTGCCGGGGCTGGCGTATCGTCGCCTGCTCGTGCCGCCATTGCCTTGCTCCTCGCTCTCGCCGGATCCGTCACCGCTTATGCGTCGGGCGCGGCAATAGGACAATGATATTGCTATGCGCAAGCAATGATGGATTTTGCGAATTTTGTGTCGATTTCGACGGGTTTGTCCACATTTTCGCATGGAATCGGTCAGCGAATTTGAAAAGTTCATCAGTTTTTGCGTAAAGACTCCGGAAATGCCGACAAAAGCGCGGAGTCACCGCGTAGCACTACATTGACCTCGCGCCGCAGATTTTCCGATGCCGCGCGGTCGAGCAGCTGCTTCCAGTTGAGCACGCCATGCACATAGCCGAACCCGCCCGCATCATCGGCCAGCGGCAGCAGCACGCCGCGCGTCAACAGGCAGGCGCTGGTGCTGCCGGCAAGCGCCGCATCGACCGGCACGATCGCGTGCCACAACCGCATCAGCTCGCAGCTATCGAGCAGCAGCGCCGCCAGCCCGCCGTCACCATCACTGGCCAGATAGCCCGGTGCGATGCCGAACGCTGCCATCACTGCGGCACCGGCGAACAACACGTCGACGCGGTCGCCGCGCCGCAAGTCGAGCAGCAGCGCATGCTCGGCAAATGCCCCCGCCGCGCCGGTCGCCATGTCGCGGTGACCGGGCATGGCAGCGTGCGGCGCCCGTGCGGCTTGCCACTGCGCCTCGGCACGCTGCGCCATGCGACGGTCATCGTCGCCGCCGAACACCGGCGGCAGGTCAAAGCGCACGTCGCCGGCTGGCGCCGCGTCACGCGCGCTGCGTCCCGCCTTCCCCCGATTGACGCTGTCCTGCCGCATGTCGCTGGTCCCTCTGACCGTCCCGCACGAATAACGACACGACCACAGCCCACTTGCGCCGCACGCCGCTTGTATATCGCGGGAGTCGCTGCTATTGCCCCCGACACCGCCGCTTTAGCTCAGCCGGTAGAGCACATCATTCGTAATGATGGGGTCAGGTGTTCGAGTCACCTAAGCGGCACCATTCCTTCAAAAATCGTTGAAAAACAGTCCCCTACGGGGGAGCTGTGCTCAGAGTGTAGCACAACTGTGTCACACACGGTCGCCGCCAAGGGTGGAGTAAAGCGTTCAAATTGTTCGTTAAAAACTCGTCCAAACTGTCACACATCGGTGTCACACAATGGCAGGCATCTCGGCCTATGGCGCCGTGGTGCAGTTTATCAGTACAGAGTTCGTGTCCCCCAAAATCTCGTCGGAATCGTCGGGAAGTGTGACATCAGTCGGTCATTGCGGACGACTTCCTATTCCGACGCGCTTCGAACAGTTCGAAAAATGGCTTTCGAGATCGAGGCATATTTTGCCGATGTACAGGATGCAAAATCTGTACATGCTCTAGTGGTGCCCGAGGCGTCACAACCGGATCAATTGGCGCGTCCGAACACTCATACCACTGCGTTGGGCGCTGCTTCGGCACCCATCAGCGTCCGGACAGTATGCGATCTATTTCTCAGTGATCCGACCTCGGCCAGAACGAAAAAGAGTTCTCACACCTATAGAACAACGTACGCGGCGATCGTTGACATCGTGGGTGCGGAAACGCCCATGACGTCTATCAATCGCGGAACCTGCCGTGAGATTTTCGCTCTTTTGCAAAGACTCCCAACAAACGCGCGAAAGCGTTGGCCAAATACGACGCTTCGCGAGATCGCCGATATTGCGGTCGCGCAAGGCATCCCACCGATGAGTGCGGCGAACGCGAACGAATACATGAACAAGCTGTCCGGGCTGTTCAACTGGGCCATCAAGGAAGAGATCGTTGCCAGCAATCCCGCAAGAGGACTTCGCATCCCCGACGCCACTGCGGCGCGCGACCGACGACTTCCGTTCTCGGTTCCCCAGCTGCAGCAAATTTTCGATGCACCGATCTTTCGCGGTTGTCGGGATGATGAGCATGGGTACGCCGAACCCGGAAGCGCGATGCCAAAGCGTGCGCGCTTCTGGATACCCGCCATCGCACTGTTTTCCGGGATGCGGCTCAACGAAATTTGCCAGCTCCATGCTGCCGATGTGCAGGAACTCGATGGCGTCTGGTGTTTTATCGTTACCGCGCAAGGTGCCGAAGACAAGCAGCTCAAAACGACGGCCAGCGAACGATTAGTACCGATCCACCCCACTCTGCAGAGTATGGGGCTAATC
>CALMPZ010000230.1 GCA_937871645.1 uncultured Polymorphobacter sp. | reverse complement strand
GCGGCGCCGCACACGTCGAACTGGGACGGCATCAACATGCTGGCCGCGGCCGGATACTACCGGATCAAACTGCGCTGGATGGGCAAGGCCAGCCTGACCAAGGGGCTGTTCGGCGGGATGGTGCGCTGGGCCGGCTGCGTGCCGATTGACCGGTCACGCAGCAACGATGTGGTTGCCGAAATGCGCGCGGCATTTGCGGCAAACGCCGCGATGGTGCTGGCGGTGCCGCCCGAGGGCACGCGCAGTCATACCACGGCGTGGAAGTCGGGATTCTATCACATCGCACATGGTGCGGGCGTGCCGCTGGTGTTCAGCGTACTCGATTACGGGACGCGCACGATCCGCATCGCCGGCAGCATGATGCCGTCGGGCGACTATGAAGCCGACTTGCCGTTGATCCAGCGCTTTTATGCCGGCGCGTCGGGCAAGCATCCCGCAAAGTTCAACGCACAATAGCAGCCGGTCAGGACGCGCGCCGCCGCACGGGCCAGCATGATGCTGCCTGGGCAATCCGCCGGCGGCGAGGCAGTTGCGGCGCCATGCCAACATCATGCCGGCTGCAGGTGCGTGCCGTTCACCAATCAAGCGGTGGCATCGCGCCATCCCCCTGCCCGGTTTCATCCACGAAAAAAGGCGCGCACCGAAGTGCGCGCCCCAATTTCGTTTGGCCGACCGCCGCAGCGGCCAGACAATCCGGTGTCAGCCGGCGACCGAAGCCAGCTGGCGACGGCGGCGAACCTGGAAGCCGACCATGCCGAAGCCGGCGACGAACAGGGCCCAAGTGGCCGGCTCGGGAACCGACGGGCTCGGTTCCGAACCGAAAGTGCCGTTGGCCGAAGCGCGGAAGGTCGAAAGCGCAGCCGTCGGCCCACCAATGTACTGACCGTTGGCATCCTTGGCGTTGAAACCAACCTGAGTGCCCGAAGCCTGACCCAGCGAGCCCAAGGTGATTGCGAAATCACGCGCGGTGGTGCTCGTGAAATCAAGGCCAAACATGGCATCCGACGAGTAGCTGATCGTACCACCAGCCGGATCCGTCCCGTCAAAGGCTGCCGAGCTGCCACCCTTCACACCGGCGAGCAGGGCACCGGTGTAGTTGGAAGTGCTCAGCAGGTTAGTGCCATCGGGAATGGTGTAGGCTCCAACCGTCTGCGAGCCACCCGAAGCCGCCTTGGCGAGGAACGAGAAGGTGCCCGCGATGTTTGCCTGGATCAGGAAGCACGCCACGCCGGGGCAAGTGCCAACCTGCAGCGCCGCCGATGCGGGGCTGGTGATGCCAAACAGTGTGAATTCCGCACGAACACCCTGAGGCAAGCCGCCAACGAGGAAGTTGAAATTCACAATTGTCGTGCCCGCCGCCGTCGAACTGCTCGAATTGATTGTGTAGATCTGGCCGCTCGTCGAGGTGTTCGAACCGTTGCCGTTCTTCCAGTAGATATTCGAGCCAGACGACAGCGTGTTGAAGTTCGCGAACGACGTCGTAACCGCCTGCGCCGGCGCCGAAACAGCGAGGACCGAGCCAGCGAGGAGAGCTGCTGCAACCAATTTCTTAACCGACATTTTTATTCTCCAATTGCTAGACCCGAATTCAACCGACTGAGCCTGATACGACGTTCTGGTCGCCTCTGGTCACCTTACGAAACCAACACCCCCGCTCCGGACTGCACGCCGACTGGCGCATATGGCTTCGAGGCGACCGAAGTTGACCTCGCACGTAGCCAAGCAAATCCCGTGCCAAGTGCAGCCTAGGCATCAAACTATTGAAATTACGTGATTAATTCTTGTTAACGAGCGGCCGATGTGTAATATTTTCTGACAGTTTTCAGTGATTTCCGCATGGCAGGCGCGGTCGCTTGCGGGCCTCGCAATTGACGTCCAAATGGTTGATTGCACGCAACATTCGACGGGGCCGCCGGCGCACGCACGCGCCGGGGCGTTGCCGCGTCAGTGCCAGCTTTCGGCTGCGTCCTAGAACGCGTTACGCGGCACGACCAACGCCGCAGCGGTGCGCAGCAGGATGTAGAAGTCGAACAGCAGCGACCAGTTTTCGATGTAGTAGAGGTCGTGTTCGAAACGCTTGATCAGTTTGTCTTCGGTATCGGTTTCGCCGCGCCAACCGCAGACCTGCGCCCAGCCGGTGATGCCGGGCTTGACCTTATGACGTGCCGCATAGGAGGTCACGACTTCCGAGAATAATTTGCCGCCAGCGCGCGTCGACGCCGCGTGCGGCCGCGGGCCGACGAGCGACATGTCGCCGGCCAGCACGTTGAACAGCTGCGGCAGTTCGTCGAGGCTGGTGCGGCGCAGGATAGCCCCGACGCGCGTGACGCGCGGATCCTTGCGGCTCGCCTGCTGGATGTTATCGACTTCGCCGAGGTTGTTGTACATCGTCCGGAACTTGAACACGCGGAACGACTTGTTGTTGAAACCCTCGCGGGGCTGGCGGAAGAACACCGGCCCGCTCGAATCAAGCTTGATGGCAAGCGCGACCAGCAGCAGCAACGGCCAGATCAATAGCAGGATCAGGACGCCGAGCACCTTGTCTTCGGCCGCCTTGATCAGCGCATCGATACCCGAAATCGGCCGTTCGAACAGCGTCATGACCGGCATTTCGCCGAGCAGCACGACGGGCCGGCGGGCGAAAACGAAGCTCGCCAGATCGGGCGCCAGCCGGATGCGAACCGGCGTCAGCGCCAGTTGCCGGACAACTTCCTGCAGCCGCACCTCGGCAGACCAGGGCAGCGCGACGATGACCTGGTCGACGCGGTCCTCGCGGATGACATTCATCAGGTCGCTGAGATTGCCCAGCACCGGAATGCTGCTTGCCGAAGCCGGGACCCGGCCGTCGCGACGATCATCAAAGAATCCAATGATGCTGATGGTCAGCTTGTCGTGCGTCTGGATATATTGTGCCAGCCGGACACCCTGCGGCCCGGCACCGAAGATGGCGACGCGCTGGTTGAACGTGCCCTGCTTCTTGAGGCGCCGCACCCAGATCGTCATGGCAACGCGCGTACCCATCAGCATGACGCCGCCGCC
>CALMPZ010000229.1 GCA_937871645.1 uncultured Polymorphobacter sp. | reverse complement strand
GCGAACATTATCAATATACTAACCACCATTTCCGCCGCTGGCATGACTCTTGCTTAGCCTTTGCCAAACAACAGGAGGGAAACATCATGTTTGCGAAATTGATTATCGGATCGGCCGTTGCGGCGACACTGACGCTTGCCGGCGCCGCCAATGCAGTCGTCGTTGTCAGCAACGATTTCGAGCTTGAAAACGGCGGTGCGTCGTTCATCAACTACACGGGCTTCTCCAATCTATTTGTCACCGCTGGCAGCGTCGATCTCATTGCCACCGGCGACATCGGGATTGTCTGCGCGGGTGGAGGTGGCGCATGCGTCGATATGGATGGTTCAACTTTTGCATCGGGCAGGCTCGATACCGGCTCCTACGCGTTCAACGCCGGCGATACCGTGACCTTCACCTGGGACCTGTCGGGGAACCAGCGTTCGTCCGCACAGGATGATTTTTCAGGTGGGTTTGTCTTTGGCGACCTGACCTTGGTGTCGAGCTATTCGATCCTCGGTGCTTGGGGCAATGTGCTGATTTCCAGCAACTTCACGTCGTACGGCATTGGTACCGGCACGGGAATCCTCGGCGATACACCGTTCCAAAGTTATGGCATCCAGTTCGTTGCCGGTCAGGCCGGAACTGTCTCCACCTATCTGCAAACCGTCGGCAATGACAATTTCGGACCGATCGCCGACAATCTGGTGCTCGATATCACGCCGGGTACGGTGCCCGAGCCGGCAAGCTGGGCACTGATGATCGGCGGCTTTGGCCTCGTCGGTGCCGCGCTGCGTCGCCGCCGCGCGGCGTTCGCCTGACCTGCGCAACGACCCCGCGCCGGCAGGCACGGGGCACGTTCACGCCGGGCGAACGGCCTCTTCCATGCCCGCCATCGCGTCGCGCAAGGACGCCATCGTCGCGTAGTGCGTCAGGTCGAGGTGCAGCGGCGTCACCGAAATGCACGCCTCGCGCATCGCCTTGAGGTCGGTTTCATGGCCTGGTGCGGCGACTTCGCGGCCATAGCCGAACCAGTAATAGGCGAAACCGCGCGGATCGATGCGTTCCTCGATGGCGATATGGCCATAGTCGCGGAAACCCTGCTCGGTGACGCGCACGCCGCGCACATCGGCGGCCGGCACCGGCGGGAAATTGATGTTCATCAGCACGCCGGGCTGCGCCGGAATTGCCAGCAAACGGCGCACGACATCGGCGCCATATTTGACCGCGGCGCTGAAATCCTCGCGCCCGACGGTATAGTCCGCCATCACCTGGCTGAGCGCGATCGAGCGCACGCCGGCAAGGCAACCTTCCATCGCCGCCGAAACGGTGCCGGAATAGGTGACGTCCTCGGCAAGGTTGCCGCCGCGGTTGACGCCCGACAGCAGCACATCGGGGCGGTGATCCTTCATCACCTGGCCCAGCGCCATCATCACGCAGTCGGTCGGCGTGCCGCGCACCGCAAAGCGCTTGTCGCTGAGCTGGCGCAGCCGGATCGGTGCGGTCAGCGTCAGCGAGTGGCCGGCGCCCGATTGCTCCTCGGCCGGCGCGACAACCCAGACATCATCCGACAACTCCGCGGCGATGGCTTCGAGCACGACAAGCCCGGGAGCGGTAATGCCGTCGTCGTTGGTAACCAGGATGCGCATGGGGGAGTTTCCAATTCAATTAAAGGTCGTCATCCCGGCGAAGGCCGGGACCCATCTCCAGCAACGCAGGCCGTGGCTTCGCCGGTGATGGGTCCCGGCTTTCGCCGGGATGACGGCGTGTTGGTGGTCGTGATGACGTTCAGGCGTTCGGCACCAGTTTGGTGACGCCGCCCATGTAGGGCCACAACACTTCAGGGATGTGAACCGAACCATCGGCTTGCTGATAGTTTTCGATGACTGCGACCAGCGTGCGGCCGACCGCCAGCCCCGAGCCATTGAGCGTGTGGACGAATTGCGTGCCCTTTTCGCCGCGCGCCTTGAAGCGGGCGTCCATGCGCCGCGCCTGGAAGTCGCCGCAGTTCGAAATGCTTGAAATCTCGCGGAACGCGTTCTGCCCGGGCAGCCAGACTTCAAGATCATAGGTCTTTTGCGCGCCGAAGCCCATGTCGCCGGTGCACAGCAGCATGCGGCGATAATGCAGACCGAGTTTGTCGAGGATCGCTTCGGCGGACGCCGCCATATACTCGTGCTCGGCGGCGCTGGTGTCAGGTGTGGTGATCGCGACCAGCTCGCATTTTTCGAACTGGTGCTGGCGGATCAACCCGCGCGTGTCGCGGCCCGCCGAGCCGGCTTCGGAACGGAAGCACGGCGTCAGCGCGGTCAGCCGCAGCGGCAGGTTTTCGGCGTCAAGGATGCTCTCGCGCACCAGATTGGTCAGCGACACTTCGGCGGTCGGGATCAGGTAGCGGCCGTCGGTGGTCTTGAACAAATCCTCTTCGAACTTCGGCAACTGGCCGGTGCCGAACAGCGCGTTGTCGCGCACCAGAAGTGGCACCACCGTCTCGCGGTAGCCGCGCTGCGCCGTTTGCGTGTCGATCATGAACTGGCCGAGTGCGCGGTGCAGCCGTGCCAGCGGTCCCGCCAGCACGGCAAAGCGTGCGCCGGCAATCGCGGCAGCGGCATCGGGGTCATAGCCGAAGCGCACCGCGAGGATGTCATGTTCGAGCGGCTTGTAGGCGAATTCGGGCCGGGTGCCGTTGACGTGCAGCACGACATTGCCGTGCTCGTCGGCGCCTTCGGGGACGTCGGCGGCGGGCAGGTTGGCGATTTCGGCGAGCGCGGCGGTCATCGCCGCACCAAGCTCGCGGACCTGGTCGTCGAGCGCCGGCAGGCTTTCCTTGAGCTCGGCAACCACCGCCATCAGCGCGGCGGCAGTGGCTTCGTCCTTCGCCGCCTTGGCAGCGCCGATGGCGCGCGAGGCGTCGTTGCGCTGCGCCAGCGCTTCCTGCTGCGTCGTCTGCAGGCCGCGCAGTTCGGCATCGAGCGCCAGCAGCCGTGCCGACGCCGGCGCGATCCCGCGACGTGCAAGTGCTGCGTCAAACGCCGCAGGTTCGGCGCGAATGGATTTGATGTCGTGCATGGCGGGAACCTATGCCGGTCGCGCCGCGCTGAATCAAGCCAAGGCGGCATTGTCATTTCGGAGACGTATCTATATGATGGCCATTGCCGGTAATGTTCAAATGGTCTGGACCCGTAAAGACTGACCACATTCACCTCGGCAAACAGGCGCCGACTGTTGCGACATCTTGCCACTGGCGGCCCCGACATGCTTATTAACGTCATGTTTTTGAGTGGTACCAGATGATCCTGACTTGTCCCGAATGCGGTGCACGCTACCGCCTCGCCGATAATGCCATTCCGCCCGCCGGACGCTCGGTACAATGCGCCAGTTGCAAGCACAGCTGGTTCGAGGCCGCGCCGCCGCCGGCACCTGTAGCGCCGCCCGCCCCGCCCCCTGCACCGGCACCTTCCCCCGTGCCGATTCCTTACCCCTCACCGCCACCCGAACCCGAAGTACCGCAGCGCAGCCACTGGTTGTGGACGCTCGCCGCCCTCGTCACCGGGCTGGTGCTGACCGTGCTCGCGGCGTCGGTTTGGCGGGC
>CALMPZ010000228.1 GCA_937871645.1 uncultured Polymorphobacter sp. | reverse complement strand
CTGCGCCTGGGTGCCATGCGGCGAAGCGGGCGCCGGGCTGGCCGGCGGTGCCGACCGGGGTCGCGGCGACGCCAGCGAAGTCGATACGTGCCAGTCGCAACGTGCGATCGAACGTCGGCAGCGCCGAGATCGTCACGCCGGGCGCCTTGGCGGCGACTTCGAAAATCCGGATACCGGCGGGGGTGCGGGCCGGCACCAGCAACACATCGGCAAGCTCCGCGTGCGTGACGAAATTGGCGCCGCCATCAAGCACCCATTTGTCGCCATCGGCGCGCGCGGTCACCGCGACGCCGTCGGCGGTCCACGTCCCGGCGTCACCGGTCATCGCGACGGTGGCGATGGTCTTGCCCGCGGCAATTGCCGGCAGCAGCCGCTTGTTGACCGCTGCGTCGCCGGCCGCCGCGAGCAGCCCCGCCGCCAGCACGCTGCTCGACAGCAACGGCGACGCGAGCAGCGCCGCGCCGGTTTCTTCCATCACCAGTTCGAGTTCGACCGGCCCGAGTCCGGCGCCGCCGAATTCGGGGGCGATGATCAGCCCGGTCAGCCCGAGTTCGACCAGTTGCTGCCACACCGCCGGATCATGGCCTTCGGCGGTTTCCATGACGCGGCGGACATCGGCTTCGCTGTTGTGGCCCTCCATCAGCGACCGCACGCTCGACTGGATGGCGTTGCGCTCTTCGATCGTCGTCTGGCTCATGGCATCGCCCCGATTGATTGCTTGCGCGGGCGCGAATATCAAAATCGACGGCGCACCCGCTTGACGTCGGCCTTCCTAGGCCGGACTATCGGATGCTGACAATCGAAAACAAGCGGCCGCCAAGTGCCGCACACCTTGGGAACCGACACATGACACGACCTGCAAACGTATGCCCGACGTCCAGCCGGGAGTTCGCCGCATGAGCGCCTGGAGCTACGCCAACATCTGGGAATCGGTCGCCGCAGCGCTGCCCGACCAGCCCGCGTTCGTGCAGGGCGATGACGTGCTGCTGTGGCGCGACTTCGACGCCAAGGCCAATGGCATCGCCGCTGCACTGCTCGCCGCCGGGCTGGGCCAGCAAGCCAAGGTCGCATCGTACACGCAGAACTGCGCCGAGTATCTGACCGCCTACTATGCCGCGTTCAAGGCGGGCATGGTGCCGTTCAACGTCAACTACCGCTACGGCCCCGAAGAAATCGCCTATCTGCTCGACAATGCCGATGCCGAGGCGGTGGTGTTCGAAGCCGGCTATGCTTCGGTCATCGAGCCCGTCCGCGCCAAGCTGCCCGGCGTCAAGCTGTGGATCGCGATTGCCCGCGACGGTGCGCCGGTCCCCGCCTGGGCGGTCGATTACGCTGCAATCGCCCCGCGCGCCGAGCAGGTCATCGCGCCCTGGGGTCGCAGCGGCGAGGACATGATGTTCATCTACACCGGCGGCACCACCGGCATGCCCAAGGGCGTGATGTGGCGCACCGGCGACCTTCTCGGGCTGTCGGACTATGGTGCCAACCCGCTCGCCGGCGTGCCAGCGCTCGGCAGCCCCGAGGAAGCCGGCCCGCGTGCCGCTGCCGCGCCGATCCGCCCGCGCGCGATGATCGGCCCGCCGCTGATGCACGGCACCGGCATGCTGACCGCGATGGCGGCGCTGGTCGCCGGCGGCACCGTGTTGCTGCTGCCGCAGGGCGCGTTCAGCGCGGCGCAGCTGTGGGACATCGTCGCGACCTACAAGGCGACGCGCATCACCATCGTCGGCCAGCCGTTCGCACAGCCGTTGCTCGAAGTGCTCGACGCCAGTCCGGGGCGCTGGGACCTGTCGAGCGTGATGATGATGACATCGTCGGGCGCGATGTGGGCGCGCGAGAACAAGCTCGGGCTGATCCGCCACATGCCGCAAGTGACGCTGATCGACGCCTTCTCGTCGTCCGAGGCGTTGGGGCTGGGCAGTTCGACGATGACGGCGGACGCCGAAGTGGCGACCGCGGCGTTTGCGCTGGGGCCGAATTGCGCGCTTTTCACCGAAGACGGCCGCCGCGTCGAACCCGGCTCGCCCGAACGCGGTCGCGTCGCGGTCAGCGGCTTCCTGCCGGTCGGCTATTACAAGGACCCGGCGAAATCGGCGGCGACCTTCCCCGAACTCGAAGGCCGGCGCTGGTCGATTCCCGGCGACTGGGCGACGTGTGCGGCAGACGGCACGCTGACATTGCTAGGCCGCGGCTCGCAGTGCATCAACACCGGCGGCGAAAAGGTCTTCCCCGAAGAGGTCGAGGAAGTCCTCAAGCGCCATCCGGCGGTGCGCGACGCCGCCGTCACCGGCCTGCCCGATCCGCGCTTCGGCGAACGCATCGCAGCGCTGGTCGACCTGATGGAAGGCGTTGCCGCGCCCGACGCCGACGAACTCATCGCGCACGTCAAGGCGCTGTTGTCGGGCTACAAGGCACCGCGCCACATCCTGATCGTCGAAAGCGTCGCGCGCGCGCCCAACGGCAAGCTCGACTATAAGGTCATCAAGGAACGGGCGATTGCGGCGTTCGGCACTGCTGCCGCATGACGATCCGCAACAAGGCCTATATCGCGGGTGCATTCGAGCACCCGCTGCGGCTGGCGCCCGACCATTCGACACCGCAGCTCCACGCCGAATGCGCGCGCGGCGCGCTGGCCGACGCCGGGCTGACGCTCGCCGATGTCGACGGCTATTTCTGCGCCGGCGACGCGGCAGGGTTCGGCGCGCTGTCGATGGTCGACTATATGGGGATTACCCCGCGCCATATCGACAGCACCGAAACCGGCGGCTCGTCGTATATCCTGCATGTCGCGCATGCGGCAGCGGCGATTGCCGCGGGCAAATGTTCGGTGGCGCTGATCACGCTGGCGGGCCGGCCGCGCTCCGAAGCGTTCAGCGCTTTCCGCCCAGGCGCGCCCGAGGCCGGGTTTGAAAACTGGGTCGGGCAATCGACGCAGAACAGCTACGGCATGTGCGCGGCGCGCCACATGTATCAATACGGCACGACCAGCGAGCAACTGGCGTGGATCAAGGTCGCTGCCTCGACGCACGCGCAGCATAACCCGCACGCGATGCTGCGCGACGTGGTGACGGTCGCTGATGTGCTCAACTCGCCGATGATTTCGGACCCGCTGCACCGGCTCGACTGCTGCGTCGTGTCCGATGGCGGCGGTGCGCTGGTCGTCGTTGCGCCCGAAATCGCGCGTGGCTTGAAACGCCCGCTGGTTGCAGTGCGCGGCGCCGGCGAGGCGCTCAAGGGACCGAACGGCGGCCGCAACCTCGACCTCACGACCTCGGCCGCAGCACGGTCAGGCCCGGCGGCATTCGCCGAGGCTGGCGTTACGCCTGCCGACATCAAATACGCCTCGATCTACGACAGCTTCACCATCACCGTGCTGATGCAGATCGAGGACCTGGGCTTTTGCGCCAAGGGTGAAGGCGGGCGCTTTGTCGCCGACGGCAATTTGATTTCGGGCGTCGGCAAGCTGCCGTTCAACACCGACGGCGGCGGGCTCTGCAACAACCACCCGTCGAACCGCGGCGGCATCACCAAGGTCATCGAGGCGGTGCGCCAGTTGCGCGGCGAAGCGCATCCGGCGGTGCAGGTGCCCAACTGCGACCTCGCCGTCGCCACCGGCATCGGCGGCTCGCTCGGCATCCGCCACGGCGCCGCGACGCTGATTCTGGAGCGCCAGTGATGACCGAACCCCGCAAACTCCGCGCCCCCGAAATCAACCCCGAAACCAAGCCGTTCTGGGACGCCGCCGCGCAAGGCCAGTTGCTGGTCAAACGCTGCACCGCGTGCGGCGAGGCGCATTACTATCCGCGCACCATCTGCCCGTTCTGCGGCTCCGACGCGACGGTGTGGGAGACGTGTTCGGGCAAGGGCAGCATCTACACGCTGTCGACGATGCGGCGCGGCGCGAACGCGCCGTTCACGCTGGCCTATGTGACGCTCGACGAAGGTCCGTCGATCATGACCAACATCACCGACTGCGACCATGACGCACTGGCGATCGGCCAGCGCGTGCAGGTGCGCTTCGTGCCGAGCAGCGCGCCCGATGGCAGTGCCGGCGCCCCCTACCCGATGTTCACCCCGTCCGGAGACTGACATGGCCACCGCCGCAAAAGAACAGCCAGACGCGCTCGACGCCTTCCGCAGCGAAGTGCAGGACTGGCTCGCCGCCAACTTCCCCGCCTCACTCAAAGGCAAGGGCGGCGCGATGACGTCCCCCTATGGCGCCGACAGCGCCGGCCCCGAAGGCACCGCATGGCGCAAGGCGCTCGGCGGCAAAGGCTGGGGCACGCCGACCTGGCCCAAGGCCTATGGCGGCGGCGGGCTGTCAAAGGCGCAGGCGGCCATTCTCAATCAGGAAATGGCGCGTATCGGCGCGTGGAACCCGATCGGCGGCATGGGCATCCTGATGTTCGGCCCGACCTTGCTCGAATATGGCAGCGAGGAACAGAAACTGCGGCACATGCCGGCGATCTGCACCGCCGATATCCGCTGGTGCCAGGGTTATTCCGAACCCGGCGCCGGCTCCGACCTCGCCTCGCTGCAGGCGTTCGCCGAGGATGCCGGCGACCACTACATCGTCAACGGTCAGAAGACCTGGACGTCGGGCGGGCAATGGGCCGACTGGTGCTTCGCGCTGGTCCGCACCGACAAGTCGAAGAAGCACGAAGGCATCACCTTCCTGCTCATCGACATGAAATCGCCGGGCGTCAGCGTCAAGCCGATCCAGATGATCTCTGGCATGTCGCCGTTCTGTGAAACCTTCTTCGACAATGTGAAAGTGCCCAAGGAAAACCGCGTCGGCGAGGAAGGCCAGGGCTGGACGATCGGCAAGCGGCTGCTCCAGCACGAACGCACCAACATTTCGGGCGGCGGTGGCCGCATGGCCGCTGCGATGGCGCAGGGGCTGGTCGCGACCGCGAAGGAAGCGCTCGGCACCGATGCACAGGGCCGCATCGCCGACCCCGAACTGCGCGCCCGCATCGCCAAGTTCGAAATGGACTGGCGGACGTTTTTGCTGACGACGCAGCGCATCACGCAGGAATCGAAGGCCGCCGGCGGCGTGTCCGAAGTCAGCTCGATCCTCAAGACCGTCGGCACCAAGCTGGTGCAGGAACGGTCCGAACTGCTGATCGAAATCAGCGGGCTGCAGGGGTTGGGCTGGGAAGGCGAAGGCTTTTCGGACGCCGAGCTCGCAGCGACGCGCGGCTGGCTCGCCGGCAAGGCGACGACGATCTACGGCGGCTCGACCGAAATCCAGAACAACGTCATCGCCAAGCGCATCCTTGGCATGCTCGACCACCAGTAAGGAACAGTTACGATGGCCGTACTCAGCGAAGAACAGACAATGCTGCGCGACATGGCGCGCGAATGGACGACGAACGAAAGCCCGGTGACCGCGTTCCGCAAGTTCCGAGATCTCGCGCCGGCGTGCGGCTATGACGCCAATGCCTTCAAGACCATGGCCGAAATGGGCTGGGCCGGCATCGTCATCCCGGAAAAGTTTGGCGGCTCGGATTTCGGCTGGCTCAGTCTGGGCCTCGTGATCGAAGAAACCGCCAAGACCTTGACCGCCAGCCCGCTCGCGTCATCGGCGCTGGCCGCCAGTGCGCTGGTGCTCGGCGGCAGCGACGGCGCGAAGGCGGCTTGGTTGCCCAAGCTGGCCTCGGGCGAAGCCGTCGGCACGCTCGCCATCGACGAAGGCCCGCGCCATAACCCGGCGGCGATTGCCACCACCGCGACCAAGGCCGGCGACGGCTGGACGCTCAGCGGCACCAAGGCGTTCGTCCACGAAG
>CALMPZ010000227.1 GCA_937871645.1 uncultured Polymorphobacter sp. | reverse complement strand
ATATGGCTATCGATGGCGCGGGCGATTGACTGCATCGGGCCGTTGTCATCGAGGATCCAGCCGATTTCGCCGACCTTGCCGTCATAGGTTTCGACGCCCGAACGGCGGATATATTCGATCAGCATGAACGCCAGCATCGATGCGGTGCGTGAGCCCTGCAGCGATTTGCGGACCCCCATCAGCGGCACGCGGATGCGCGCGGTCTTGGGATTGCGTAGCCGCCACAACAGCTTGGCCCAGCCGAACGGGAACAGGCTGCCGTTCAGGTCACGGGTGAATTCGTTGAGGTCGGGCAGCGCGATCATGAAGGCGACCGGCACGCCGTCATAGCTGGCGATACGGATCAGGTCTTCATAGACCAGCGGTTTCAGCTTCTTGCCGACGTGTTTGACTTCGAGCGGGGTTAGCGGCACGAAGCCCCAGTTGCCCGTCCAGGCGTCGTTGAGGATGTCGAGGATCAGCGCGGCTTCTTCGGCAAAGCGCGACTTGTCGACCTTGCGGACGCTGATGCGCTTGTTCTTTTCGCCTGACGACACGATGCGCTGGACGATGTCGGGGAAGCTGCGCGTGACGTCGAGCTCATAGGTGTAGAGGTCCTTGACCCCGACATAGCCGGCCGCTTCGACCAGCGCTTTGTAATAGGGCAGGTGGTGGCCCATCATCACCGTCGGCGGTTTGTCGAAGCCATCGACCAACAGGCCGGGTTCGTCCCAGATCGAGATGCTGAACGGGCCTTGCACGCGCTGCATGCCCTGTTCGCGCAACCACGCTTCGGCGGTGTCGATCAGCGCCTTGGCGACGGCGGGGTCATCGACGCATTCGAACATGCCGAAGTGGCCGAGTGCCGGGTCGATATGTTCGAGCACCAAAGTGTCAACCTGCGCCGAGATGCGGCCGACGACGTCGCTGCCGCGCAGCGCCAGCCAGAATTTGGCGCGGCCGTGTTCGAACCACGGATTGCTGCGGATGTCACCGATCAGCGCCGCAATGTCGGACCGCAGCGGCGGCACGAAGTTCGGATCGTTCGCGTAGAGCTTGTAGACCAGATCGATGAACGCCTTGTGGTCGGCGGGGCTGGTGACCTCTTTGATCACCAGCCCGGAGGCAGCCTTGGTATCGTTCACGCGGCGCGGTCTGCGTCTTGGTTGGCGGCAGCCTGCGCGCGCTGGCGCGGGTGGCTGTTCTGAATGACGCCCCCCGACAGGTTCGCGACCCATGGGTAAACCTTGGCGACTTCCTCGGTGTAGCCGAGGTTGAACACCGTCGGGCTCTTCGCCTTGCGCTCGGCGCGTTCGTACAGCGTGCCGAACAGCCGGTCGGGGATGAAGTTGGTGATGCCGAAATTGCCGTCTTCGTCGTGGAAATGGTGCGCCATGTGACGCGCCTTCATCGTCGCCAGCCACTTCGCCTTGGGCTTGATGTTGAGGTGTTCGATGCAGTGGCAGAATTCGTAGAAGCAGGTCGCCAGCAGCCCGGCCGCTGTGGCAATCGCCGCGCCACCGATTCCCCCGATCAGGTAGCCGACGGGGGCGGTGGCGATGACGATCGTTGGCAGCGTGGTGTAGAGCGCACCGAACAGCACTTCGAGGTGGTTCGGGTCCTGATGATGGTCATAATGGATGCGCTTCCACGCCGGCGACAGCAGAGGATAACGCCACATCCAGCGGCCGTGCAGGACCCAGCGGTGCAGCACGTACCAGGCGAACGGATAGACCACGATCGCAAACGCGGCGGCGACGATGCCGCGCACCAGCGTCGTCGGGTTGGCCCAGGCGATGTACGCGCACACCGCGGTCAACACCAGATAGGCCTGGATGGCATAGTATTGGAAATAGGCAACGACCAGCTCGCGCAGGCTCATCTTGTCGAGGAAGTGCGAGCGATTCCAGATACCGGGCTTTGGCAGAACAGCGGCTTTCACCGTGACTTCTCCTTTGGGGCGCACATCGCCTTTGATGGTCATGGATAGCGCGCCAATGCGGCGGATTTTGGACGTTGGCCGGACTTTTGCGCGCCCTATTCCTCGGTGCGGAACAGCACCGATTCGCCGATCAGGAAGAACAGCAGGAACGGCGCCCAGGCAGCGAGCAGTGGCGGGATGTTGCCGAAGCTGCCCATCGCCATCAGGAAGTTGTCGGCGACGAAGAAGGTGAAGCCCAAAGCCAGCCCGATGACGGCGCGGAAGAACAGATGCCCCGACCGCGCCAGCCCGAACGCCGCGACGGCGCCGAGCAGCGGCATCAGCACCGCCGACAGCGGCCCCGAAATCTTGTGGTTGGCCTTGGCGATCAGCTGGTCGACGGGCTTGCCCGCGTCGCGCTGTTCGCGGATGTCGCCGAGCAGCTTCCAGAACGGCACGAAGTCGGCGTTGACCGACACCGTGGTGAACTGCGCCGGGGTGACCTGACTGGTGACGCTGAGCACTTCGCTGGCGGTTTCGACGCCGCGCCCGACATCGAAGCTGCGGACGCCGGTCAGCCGCCAGCCGCCCGAAATCGGCCGTGCCGTCGTGGCGCGGATGACGCGCTGCAACCGGTTGCCCGCCCGGTCATAGATGGTGACGCCGCGCAACTGCGTCGCGGCGCCGGTGCCGGTGACGGTTTCGGCATTGAACAGATCGTCGCCGGCGCGCACCCAGCTGTTGGTGACGGTCTTGGGGCCGGCGGGCAGTTTCTTGTATTCGCTGCCTTTCCACGCATCGAGCGTCGCATTGGCCTTGACCAGCACGGTTTCGTTGAACGCGAAGTTGAGCGCCGCGATGCCGAGCGCGGCGACAATCAGCGGTGCCAGGATCTGGTGCGCCGAAATGCCGGCGGATTTGAAAATGACCACCTCGCTGTTCTGGTTGAGCGTCGCGAGCGTGACCAGCGTGCCGAGCAGCACCGAGAACGGCAGGAACAGCGCGGCGATCTGCGGCGCGCGCAGCGACACATAATACCACAGCTGCGCCTCCGAATTGCCCGCCGCCAGGATGTTCGACGATTCGCCGAGCAGGTCGAGCGTCTGCAGGATCACCACCAGCGCAGCGAGGAACGCGAACGTCCGCACAAGGAACATCTTGGCGGTGTAGCCGGCGATGGTGCGCGACGGGAAAATCCTGCCGGCCATGCTTAGCCTGCCGTCCGCACGTCGTCGCGCCATGGCTGCGCGCGCCGCACCAGCTTGACGAACAGCCCCGACAGCTTGGCGAAGCCCTTGTCGAGCCATGCAATCGGCTGGCCGCCGGGCTTGTAGGCGAGGATGTAATACATCCACAGCGACAGCGCGACGAAGCCGGTGAAGGGGATCCACTGCGCCAGCACCGGATCGACGCGGCCGATGGCGCCCATGCGTTCGCCATATTCAGACATTTTATGATAGGTGACCAGAATGATGATACTTAGAAATACGCCGAGCGCCGAAGTCGAGCGCTTGGGCGGCACTGCCAGTGCCACCGCAATGAACGGCAGGATGAACATCACCACGCACTGCACGATGCGGCGGTGCAAGGTCGCCTTAGCGGCGTAGCGGTCGAGCGTCGGCGTCTGCGGGGCGCGGCTGACACGCAGCAGTTCGGGCATGGTCATTTCGAGCCGCTTGTCGCCGCGCGTGCGGAACACCCCCATGCGCGGCAGATTGACCGGCAGGTCGTGCTGGTCGAACGACAGTACGCGCGGCACCGCCTGCGGATTGACGTTGTGGACGAGCGTGCCCTTGTTGAGCCGCAGCAGGATGACATCGGGGTCGTCGGTCGAAAGGAACATGCCGCGGTCGGCGGTCACCGCGACAATCTGCCCATCTTTGCCGACGGCGCGCACGAACAGCCCGCGCAGGTCGCGCCCCTGTTCGAAGCTTTCCTCGACGCGCAGGGTGATGCCCTTGCCGAGCTTGGCGAACTCGCCGACCTTGATCGACGCGCCAAGCGCGCCCGAGCGCAGTTCGAAGCGCAGACCTTCGTAAGCATAGCGTGACGTCGGCTGCAGAAACCCGACGATGCCGAAATTGATGACCGCGAACAGCAGCGCGAACAGCATCGGCACGCGCAGCAGGCGGTTGTACGAAATACCGACGGCACGCAACGCGTCGAGTTCGCTTGATGCCGCAAGCCCGCGGAAAGCCAGCAGTATTCCGAGCATCACGCCGATCGGGATACCGAGCGACAGATACTCCGGCAGCAAATTGCCGAGCATCCGCCACACGACGCTGACCGGCCCGCCTTCGTTCATGACAAAGTCGAACAGCCGCAGCATCCGGTCGAGCAACAGCAGCATCGCCGCGATCGTCAGCGTCGCCAGCAGCGGCAGCGCAATCAGCCGCGCCTGGTAGCGGTCAACACGGGTGAGGAGGGGCAAAAGGCGGGTTCCTGCGGCGCGGGGGGGGCGGACGGCCTAGCCGCCGAAGACGAACGCGTCGGGGATGGTGTAGACTTCGATCGCGCCGATGCGGACAGTGGTGATGTCGCCGGCCTTTGTCGCCTTGATCGGCGTCGCCGCGTTGCTGCCGGTCGCGTTGCCGCCGGTGAAGGTGATGCTGCGCTGGCCGCCGTCGGGGGTCTGCATTTCAACGACGGCGTTGCCGTCGCCCTTGCGGATGACGCCGGCCTTGCAGGCGGCGGGCTTGGCGCCGGGGGTGGTGACGCAGCTGATGTCGGCGGTGGCGTTGTATCTGGTGCCGGGCACCAGTGCGTCGGTGGAAGCTTTCGCGCCACCAGTGACGCCGATGGTCAGAGTATAGCTGGCGGTTTCACCGCGCCGTGCGCTGGCGCGCATCTGATAAACCTGGACCTTGTAGCGGCCGGTCGTCGGCAGCACCGTGGCGAACTTGTACGGGTCGGTCGAACCCAGCGAGATCGCCGTGTCATTGCCCGGCGCATAGACGTTCATTTCGACCGAGCCCTTGGTCGCCTTAAGCGTCACCGTCAGCGTCTGGCCGGCGCGCGCGTCGATCGTGTAGCTGCGGTCCTGATCGCCCTTGATGCTGCCGGTCAGCGTCGCGGCGCTCTTGCCCTTGGCGAAAGTGACGGGGACGACCTGCTGCGCGGCAGCGGGGACGGCAAGCGCCAGCCCGGCGGCAGCAATTGCAGTGAGTGCGGTCTTGATCATGACAATCTCCGGTTGGCGTGTTGGCGGGAAAACCTGCCACGACGACAACCGGAATGCCAGCCCTTAGCCCTGGTTGAGCGGCAACCCCACGGCCTGCGCCGCCGCGACAAAGCGCTGCAGCACGGTGGCGGTCTGTGCGTCGGTGTGCTCGGCGCAGAGCGAGCAGCGCAGCAGGAACACGCCCATCGGCGTTGCGGGCGGGCGCGACATGTTGACGTAGACACCCATCTCGAGCAGCGCCTGCCACATCCGCACGGTCATTTCCTGGTCGGGCATCAGCACCGAAATGATCGCGCTTTGCGGCGTGTCGGTGGCGAGCTTGAAGCCCTTGGCGATCAGCCCGGCGTGCAGCGTGCGGGTGGTTTTCCACAGGCGTTCGGCCTTCGCCGGGCCGTCGCTCATCAGCTTGCGGATCGACGTTGCGGCACATGCCATGACGGCGGGCGGCAGTGAGGCGGTGAAGGTGTAGGGGCGGCAGACGAGGCGCAGGATTTCGAATTTCGGGTGGTTCGACACGCAGAAACCGCCGACGGTGCCGACCGATTTCGAAAAGGTGCCGACGATGAAATCGACATCGGCCTCGACGCCGACAGCTTCGGTGACGCCGCGGCCACGCTTGCCGAAAAAGCCCATCGCATGCGCTTCGTCGACCAGCACCATCGCGCCGTGCTTCTTTGCGACCGCGACCAGTTCGGCGAGCGGTGCAATGTCGCCGAGCATCGAATAGACGCCTTCGAGCACGACGAGCTTGCCGGCTTCGGGTGGCAGGCGGCCGAGGCGCTTGTCGAGGTCTTCGACGCTGTTGTGGCGGAAGCGCACGATATCGGCGTTGCCCATCGCGCAGCCGTCATAGATCGACGCGTGGCTATCGGCATCGAGGATGACATAGTCGCCGCGTCCGGCCAGCGTCGACACCATGCCGAGGTTGGCCTGATAGCCGGTCGAAAACACCATCGCGTGGCGGGTGCCGTAGAAATCCTTGAGCGCTTCCTCGCAGTCGCGGTGTGCGCCGTAGGTGCCGTTCAAAACGCGGCTGCCGGTGGTGCCGGCGCCGAACTTGGTCAGCGCCTCGACTCCGGCGGCGATGACATCCTTGTCGAACGTCATGCCCATGTAGTTGTAGGTGCCGAGCAGGATGGTCTCGCGGCCGTTGATGACGGCTTCGGTCGGCGAGCGCACCGCGTCCATGACGATCGCGAACGGATCGGCGACACCGGTGTCGAGCAGCGCCTGGCGCTCGGCGATGATCGGGTTGAACTTGTCGAAAAGGTCGGATTTCGTCACGTCAGCTCAGTCCTTCACCAGCTTGGCAATGGCATCGGTGAGCTGGCCGATGGTTTCAAGTTCGGGGAGCAAATTCAGCGGGATGACAATGTCCCATTCGTCTTCCATGTTGGCGACAAGGTCCATCACCGTCAGCGAATCCATCTCGATATCGTCCGAAAAGCTGGTGGCTTCGGTGAGCGCGATTTTCTTCGGGTTGAACGGTTCGATCAACTCGATGATGCGCGCATACAGCGCGGCGCGGTTCGACATGGGGTGCTCCTGAATGACAGGCGCACGCTTTGGCAGGACAATATGGTGAGACTTTGGCCATGATGCGGGTTTTTGCGGGGGCGGCGTCATGCCAGCACGCGCCGCCCGCGGTTGCTACGGGTAGCCGGTGATGGTGCGCTGGTGCGGGGCGAGCAATCGCGCGCCAAATCCGGCGCCCTGTTCGGTGCCTTCGAGGCCGACCATGAACCAGGTCAGCCGGGCGATGTGGCCGTTCGAACCGTCGAGTGCCGCCGACAGGGCAAGCGCCAGCAGGCGGCTGGCGAGGCTGTCCGGCGCGATGTTGACGACCGACCAGTCCCAGCAATCGGCATAGCCGACCGGCCGGTTGACGATGTGCGTGGCTTCGCTGTGGCCGGCAATGGTTCGCAGCGTGTTGAACATGGTCTCGACACCGTCGCGCGGGCCTTCGATCAACTGGACGAACTGCCTGCCGTTGAAAGCGACCACGCCGGTAACGCCCGTTGCCCGCGCCTGCGGGTTGGACAGTTCGCGGATTCCGGCGACCGTTGCATCGACGGCGCCGTCGTCCAGCCGGTTCCGGCCACAACACAGCATCTGGTAACAATCCGGTCGCGGCAGGCGTTGCCTGTTTGCGCTTGAATGATCCTTTGCACCACCGATGACCCCGGTTGTACCGTCAGCCCATCCCTCCATGGACAAAGCCTCAGATCACGCTGGCGAAACACTGCGGTGCCTGGGCACGCGCCGCATCCCGGAGTTCGTTTAGCTTGCACCGCTCGGTAAACAGCAGATCCTCGACGATGCTGCGGTCGGCCGGGCTGAAATGCAAACGAAGGTATTTCTCAAACCGATCAATGTTTTGCTCTACGATCCACTGCTCCATCGTGTCGCTCCATCGCTATTGTGACCCCTGCGATGTGACAATATGCCGCTCAAAATTTTATCGAGTCTGCACGGTAGCGGGCATAGTGAGATAAATCATTAACCATTGTAGCAGGCCATGTTATCTTGTTATTTACTAGGCCGTAGACTCATAAGCGCGCAGCCAGAGGCGCATTGACGCGAGCTGGA
>CALMPZ010000226.1 GCA_937871645.1 uncultured Polymorphobacter sp. | reverse complement strand
AACAACGTGAAAACCAAATATCTGCTCGCAGCAGCGCTCGGTACGCTGCTGGTGGCCACGGGTGCCAACGCCCGGACCCTGAAATATGAATATTCGGCCAAGGGCATCTTCGGCCCGACGATCCAAAGTGCGCTGCATGATCAGTCGACCGGCCCGGATACCAACAAGTCGGCCACCATCATTGCTTCGACGCCGACGCCGACCAACCCGGTCACCATCATGTGGGAAGGCATCAGCCAGTACGACAACGCCATCGTCGCCCGCCCGAACTACATTCCGCCCGACACCATGGGCGCCGTCGGCCTGACGCAGTATTTCGAAACCGCCAACGGCGTCTATTCGATCTACGACAAGGCGACCGGCGCGCAGCAAATGTTGAGCAGCGACACCGCCTGGTGGGGTTCCGTCGGCCAGCCGGCAGCTGCCAACGGCGACTCGCGCGTCATGTACAACGCCGATGCCAAGCGCTGGATCGTCATCTCGTTCGCCGGCAGCGTTGCCAACCTGCAGGTTGCCGTTTCGGATACCGACGACGCCATGGGCGGCTGGAAATCGACCGTGTTCAGCGGCTTTGCCGGCGGCACTGCCGACTATCCGACGCTCGCGCTCGACAAGACCTCGGTCTACATCGGCACCAACAACTTCAAGGTTGGCTGCAACCCGTTCAACACGGCTGCAAACGGCTTCTGCGGCACGACGCTCAACGTCATCCCGCTCGACAGCTTGTTCAACAATAGCACGCCGACGGTTGCGAACATGAAGCAGTTCGTCAACACCTACACCTATGGGTTCGGCGCCGATGTTGATCAGGGCTTTGCCCAGCAAGGCGTCAACAGCAGCAGCGAAGGCACCCCCGGCTATGTCGTGGCGAACTCGCTGTTCTACAACGACAACGTCGCCTTCGACGTCAACGGCCTGACATCCTCGTCGGCCACCGGCGGTTCGCTCTCCACTCTGGATGCACCCGCAATCGGCATGGCAACCATGACCGATGCCGGTCCGGCCCGTCAGCCGTCGCCGATCGTCGCCAACCAGCGGATCATCGACACGCTCGGCCAGCGCATCAGCAGCAGCGCCTATGAAGTCGGCGGGCTGATCTACATGGTGCAGACGGTCGATTCGGCTGCCGATGGCCTTGACGAGGCACGCGTCCGTTACACGATCATTGACGCCACGACCAAGGCGATCGTCGCCGAAGGTGACATCGGCACGGCGGGCTACGACTATTACCAGGGCGCGATTGCGGTTAACGCACTCGGCCAGGTCGTCGTCGTCTACAACCGCTCGGGAAGCCAGACGGGTGACGCCAATAACGACGGCTATGCCGACGGCAACATCAGCGTGATGGCGCAGACCTTCAAGACCAGCGCCTCGGGCGATCTGGTAGCGGTCAGCGGCGAACTGCTGCTCAAGGTCAGCCCGACCAGCGACTATCACAACGGCTCGCTCGACGGTCAGGCTGCTAACGGCCGTCAGCGCTGGGGTGACTATGCGCAGGTTAGCCTCGATCCGGGCACGACGCATGGCTTCTACGTCATCGGCGAGTTCGCGCGCGAACCCAACAACCCCGCCAACGGCCACCCCACGGGTACCGGCGGCACGCGCTGGGGCACGTGGATCGCCGGCCTGAACGTTGGTTCGGTCCCCGAACCGGCGAGCTGGGCGATGATGATCACCGGCTTCGGCTTCATCGGTGGCGCCATGCGCCGCCAGCGCAAGTCGGTCGCCACGGCGTAAGCCAAAGCGCCAGCCAACTCCGGTTGGTCTGACACAGGGGGGCGGTGCATTAGGTTGCACCGCCCCTTTTGTGTTAGCATCGCTGCAAAAATTTGGCGGAGAGACGCATGACCCGGTTCAACGTCGCGCGGACAAGTCTGATTGCCGTTCTGGGAGGATTGACCGTCATGGCCTGCGCCGCAACCCAGGCATCCGGCCCGCCGCTGACCGGCGACTGGGGCGGTCGCGGGCTCAACCTGACGCTGACCGCCGACGGCGGCACGCTCGCCTATGACTGCGCGGCCGGCTCCATAAAGGGCGCCGTCCACCCCAATAGCAACGGCGAATTCACCGCCACCGGCACGCACGAAGTGTTTGCGCCCGGCCCGCAGGATGCCGACGCCAAACCGCTGACGGTCGCCGCAAACTATGTCGGCAGCGTCAGCGGCAGCACGATGATCCTGCAGGTCCAGCCCGCCGGCGCCGAGCGCATGACCAGCTACACGCTGACGCAGGGCCGCCGCGCCAAATTGATCCGCTGCATGTAGTAAATTCCCGGTCTTGCATTGACGCTGCAAATGGTGTCGATTGCCAGCGGGGTCGTGCAGCAGGGAAGTTTACCATGAAAGCAGGATTCCGACTCGCGTCATTGCTCGCCATCGCCGTTGCCGCACAGCCGGCGCAGGCCATGGTCATCAGGCTGACCAATACCGGTGGTGTCACCGCCGGCAGCCAGGCCGAAACCGGCTTCAAGGCCGCCGCTGCCTTCTGGGAAGCAGCCCTGACCAACAATGTCACCGTCGACCTCAACGTCGGCTATAGCGCGCTGGGTGCAGGCATCATCGGTTCGACCGGCAGCCGCCAGCTTTCAACCACCGCGACCTCGATCCAGACGCAGTTGCTCGCCAACAAGGCCTCGGCGCTCGATACGCTGGCGACGTCGCACATGCCGACGCTGACGAACGGCGCGCTCAAGGTCATCACCTCGGGCTATAAAAAGGCCGCGACCAAGGCCGGCGTCAACACCGCGTCAAAGGTCTATGACACCGACACCAGCGTCAACAACAAGAACATCGTCGCGACCAGTGCCAACCTCAAGGCGCTCGGCTACGCTGTCGCGGCCGGTGCCGATGCGTCGATCACCTTCAGTTCGGCGTTCGCGTTCGATTTCAACCCCGATGACGGCGTCACCGCCGGCAAGATGGACTTCATCGGCGTCGCCATCCACGAAATCGGCCATGCGCTGGGCTTCATCAGCGGCGTCGACACCTACGACTATTACGGCGGCCCGAGCGGGCCGGGCCGGTCGAGCAACATCAACCTCAACAACTATGCCACCGGCAGCGTGCTCGACATGTTCCGCTATAGTAGCGACCCGGGCAACCTCGTCGTCGGCACCGCGCCGGTGCTCGACTGGTCGGTCAAGACGCCGAGCTATTTCTCGGTCGACGGCGGCGCCACGGCGTACGGCGGCGCCTATTTCTCGACCGGTGCCTATAACGGCGACGGCCGCCAGGCATCGCACTGGAAGGATGCCGCGTCGGGTGCCACCCAACTCGGCCTGATGGATCCGACGATCAGCTACGGCCAGCGCGGCACGATTACCGCGCTCGACCTTGCGGCGTTCGATGCCATCGGCTGGAACACTTCTGTCAATGTCGTCAGCAACGCCGGCTACACCTATCTCAGCACAACCAACGCGGTTTACCGCGCGGCGATCGCCAACGTCCCCGAACCGGCGAGCTGGGCGATGATGATTGCCGGCTTCGGCATGGTGGGCGGCGCGCTGCGTCGCCGCCGGGTAGCTGTCGCCTAGATCGAAAAAGCCTCCGCCGGAGGGGCTTGCCCCTGCGGACTCATGGGTGCAGGGCCAAGGCCCTGCCCGTCTGAGGCCTTTCACCTATTCCCAGTCGACAACCGCCCAGCCACGCGCCTGCGCCAACACCCGCAGCGCGCGGTTGGGGTTCGCCGCGATTGCCGTGTCGGCCAGTTCGAACATCGGCGCGTCGGATGGATGATCCGAATAAAACCGCATCGGCGCGCCGGTCAGTGCGTGTGCGCCGAGCCAGTCCTCAACCATCGCGCGCTTGGCGCCAGCGTAGCAGTTTTCACCGTCGATTTGCGGCAGCAGCGTCGTGCCGGCGATGGCCGCGCGCGTGCCGATGACATCGTCGATGCCCAGTGCCGCACCGATGGCGCGCGCGTAGAATGCATAGGAAGCGGTGGCGATGACAATGCGCCGGCCTTCGGCACGGTCGGCGGCGATTTGTGCCAGCGCACCGCCGCGAACGTTGGTCGCGATCTGCCGCGCGGCGAACACCGCCGCTTCCGCAGCCACCGTCGCCACGCTGGTGCGACCCATCAGTAGCGCGTGGTTGATTGTCTTGAGCCGGGCGCGGTCGACCAGCTTGAGCACATAGAGCAACCCCGCCACTGCGCTCAGCGGCACCAGCAACAGCCGCCACGGCGCGCGCCGCCGGGCCCAGAACAGCAGCCACGCGGCATAGGTCGCACGGTGCGTGATGGTCTTGTCGAGGTCATAGACGGCGAGGGATTGCATCGGCCCAGCAATGGCGACCCGTCGCCGGCAACGCAAGTTGGCCTTTACCGCGTGGATGAAGTAGGCCAGCTTTTACCGATGCCGAATGCTGCGCAACTTGACGATGTGATAACCGACGGCGGCCGCCGGCTGGCGATTTCCGGACGGCTGACCATCAAGCATGTCGGCAGCGTCGTGCCGGCGTTCCAGGCCTTGCAGCCCGACCAGCGGCCGCTGACCATCGACCTTGGTGGTGTCGTGCGCATCGACACTGTCGGGGCCTGGATGGTCCACCGCCTGCTGCGCGACTGGCAGGCATCGGGCGCCAGCGCGCAAATCGCAAACGCCTCGCCCGCCGCGAAACTGTTGATCGACGAAATCGCGGCAAACGATACCAGCTGCGAAATTCGCCCGGCGATGCCCAACCGGCTGCTGCACCGGCTCGACCTGATCGGCGGCTCGCTGATCAACGCGGTGCACACGCTCGGCAACTTTCTGGCGTTTGTCGGGATGACGCTGACGGTGGCGGCGCAAACCGTGTTCGAACGCCGGCCGCTGCGCTGGAACGCCGTCATTCACCAGATGGAAGTCGTCGGGCTCAATGCACTCGGCATCATCGGGCTATTGCTGTTCCTTGTCGGCATTGTCGTTGCGCAACAGGGGGCGGTGCAGTTGCGCCAGTTCGGTGCCGACATTTTCGTCGTCAATCTCATCGGCCGTTCGACAATGCGCGAAATGGGCGTGCTGCTGACCGCGATCATGGTGGCGGGCCGGTCGGGCAGCGCCTTTGCCGCGCAGATCGGTTCGATGAAGCTGGGGCAGGAAATCGATGCGATGCGCTCGATCGGCATGTCGCCGACCGAAGTGCTGGTGCTGCCGCGCGTCATCGCCATGTCGCTGATGATGGTGCTGCTGTCGTTCTATGGCTCGGTCATGGCGATCGTCGGCGGCGGGCTCTATGTCTGGATCGCGATGGGCATCCCGCCGGCGTCGTTTGCGGCGCGGTTGCAGGAAGTCGTGCCGATCCACGACGTCTATATCGGGCTGATCAAGGCGCCGGTGTTCGGCGTCGCCATCGCCATCACCGGCTGCTTCCAGGGCATGCAGGTCAGCGACAACGCCGAATCGGTCGGCGACCGGACGACGCAGGCGGTGGTGCAGTCGATTTTCCTCGTCATCGTGCTCGATGCGTTCTTTGCCGTGTTCTTCACCGCGATTGATTTCGGATGATTGGCTATTTCGCATGAATGGGCAGCGCAAACCCGCCGGCGACACGGTGATCCGCGTCACCGGGCTGACCAACATCTTCGGCGAGCAGCACGTCCACGAGAACCTCGATATCGAGGTCAGGCGCGGCGAAATCCTCGGTGTTGTCGGCGGCTCGGGCACCGGCAAGTCGGTGCTGATGCGCTCAATCATCGGCTTGCAGCCGTTCAGCGCCGGGCACATCGAAGTGCTCGGCCATGACACCGCCGGTCTGGACGAAGCCGCGGCAAAGGATCTTCGGCGCAAGTGGGGCATCTTGTTCCAGGACGGCGCGCTGTTTTCGACGCTGACCGTGGCGGAGAATATCCAGGTACCGATGCGTGAGTTCTTCAACCTGCCACCAGCGCTGATGAACGAGATTTCGGGCTACAAGGTCGCGATGGTCGGGCTGCCGATCGATGCCGCGCCGAAGTATCCGTCACAATTGTCGGGTGGCATGCGCAAGCGCGCCGGCCTCGCGCGCGCGCTGTCGCTCGACCCGGAGCTGCTGTTCCTTGATGAGCCGACGGCGGGGCTCGACCCGATTTCGGCAGCGAATTTCGATACGCTGATCAAGACCCTGCGCGACACGCTCGGGCTGACGGTCTTCCTGATCACGCACGACCTCGATACACTCTATGCCATCTGTGACAGGGTGGCAGTGCTCGGCGACGGCAGGGTGCTCAAGATCGGCACCATCGACGAGCTGCTCGAATTTGATCATCCCTGGGTTCAGGCCTATTTCAAGGGACCGCGTGGGCGCGCGGCGCACCACCAGTTGGACGAACAGGGGCAAGAATAGTGGAAACGCGCAGCAGCTATGTTCTGGTCGGGGCTGTCGCACTCGCGCTGACCGTGGCGCTGTTCGCCTTCGTGCTGTGGATCGCGCGCTATTCGGGCGACGAGAAGAAGCTTTACGATATCCTGTTCCGCCAGTCGGTAAGCGGCTTGGCAGTTGGCAGCGCCGTGGCGTTCAACGGCGTGCCCGTCGGGCAGATCAAGACCATCGCATTGGTGCCCGACCAGCCCGAAGTGGTGCGCGTGCGCGTCGAACTCGGCGCCGAGGTGCCAATTCTGGAGGGCGTTACCGCGGGCATCGAAGGCGTCGGCTTCACCGGCGTCAGCCAGATCCAGCTGACCGGCGCAATGCGCGGCGAAAAGCCCATCACCGAAAATGGCCCGTTCGGCGCGCCGCTGATACCGTCACGGCCGGGCACGCTCGGCCAGTTGCTCGCCGACGCGCCGCAGTTGCTCAACCGCGTTTCCGAACTGACGCAGCATTTGAACGAAGTGCTCAGCCCGGCGAACCAGAAATCACTGCAGGGCATTCTGCACAATACCAACCGGCTGACCGACAGTCTGGCCGATCGCGGCCCCGAAATCGCCGCCTCGGTCGCCGAATTGCGCAAGACGCTCGCCGCCGCGACCGCTGCTGCCGCCGCCGTCGAAAAGCTGTCGGGCAGCGCAAATGCCGTGATGACCGAGGACGCGCGGCCGTTGATTGCCGACCTGCGCAAGACCGTGGTCAGCGCCAATGTCACGCTCGGCAAGCTCGATGCCGTGCTCGATGCCGCGCAACCCGGCGTCGACCAGCTGTCGAACCAGATCGCCCCCGACGCCAACGCGCTGCTGCGCGAAATGCGCGAGGTGACGTCGCAGCTTGGTGCCGTTGCCGCCAAGCTCGACGAAGACCCCGCAGGCGCGCTGATCGGTGGCCGCCGCCTCCCCGACTACGACCCCGCAAAGGCCAGGTAAGATGCGCGCTATAACCACTGCTCCGCTGCTGCTCGCGACTTTGGCGCTGCTCGTATCGTGCGGCCCGCTGGTGCAGATCGGCGGCAACGATGCACCGCCGGCGATGCTGCTCACCCTGCGCGCCACCGCGACGCCCGTCGCCACCGCGCCGGCCACCACGCCTGTCACTGTTATGGTGCTGCCGCCCGCCGCTGCCGGCGCGCTGCAGACGTTGCGGCTGCCCGTCACCGTCGGCGATGTCGAACTGCAGTATCTGGTGGGCGCCACCTGGTCCGAACAGCCCAACCGGCTGTTCCGCCGCGTGCTCGCCGACACCATCGTCGCGCGCGGGCTGATCGTCATCGATCCGCGCGGGCCGTCGCCGCGCGCCGACATGACGCTGTCGGGCACGCTCGCCGACTTCGGGCTCGATGTCCGCGTGCTGGGCAACCCGCACGTCAATGTGCGCTATGATGCGGTCCTCAACAGCAGCACCGGCACGTTGATCGCCGCACGCCGCTTCGACGCCAGCGCACCTGTCGCCGACAAGTCGCCAGCCGTCGTGGGTGCCGCGCTCAACGATGCCGCAAACCGCGTCGCGGGTGATGTCTCCGACTGGGTGGCGCAGGCGAAGAATTAGCACCGCTCTAGAGTCTGTCGTCCAGCTCGAACCCATCGTCGCCGCTGAAATATTGCGCCAGCTTGGCGTCGAGCATGGCGAGCGTTTGGGCTTCGTCGCGATTTTCGATGCTGCCATAGAGCCCGGCAGCGACGGGGACAAACGCCGCAACGACGTCGGCATCGAATTGCGTGCCGGCGCCTTCGCGGATCAGCGCAGTGGCGCGGTCGAACGGAAATGGCTCCTTGTACTTGCGCCGCGCACATAACGCGTCGAACACGTCGGCAACGGCAAAAATCCGCGCCAGCAGCGGGATGCTGGACCCGGCCATGCCATAGGGATAGCCCTTGCCGTCCCAGCGTTCGTGATGAAACGCCACGACATCGGCGGCTCCAGGGACCATTTCCAGCTCGCCGGCTATATGGACGCCGGCTTTGACATGGCCGCGCATGATGGCCATTTCTTCGGGGGTAAACTTGCCCGGCTTGCGCAAGATCGCATCGTCGATGGCGATTTTGCCTATGTCGTGGAGCAGGCTGCCGGCGATCAGCGCGCGCATCTGCACGCGTTCGAGCCCGAACTGCTCGCCGATGGCGATCGCCACCAGCGTCGTGCGGTAGCAATGTTCGCCGGTATCCGAATCGCGCCGCGAAATGGCGATTCCCAGCGATTTGAGCAGGTTGATATAGGCAAACTCGACCTGGCGGGCCAGCACCGCGTTGCGATCGACCACCGCAACCAGCGCCGGATAGGCCACCAGCCCGATCAGCGCTGCGAACGCCGCTGCCACCAAAGCTGCCAGAAATGCCAGTTTTTCGAGGCGGGCCTTTTCGGCCGATTCAACGACCTCGGTGAACTCCATCACAGCGCTGCCAGGCGGCGCAGCCCCGACGTCGCGGGCATCGAGCGCGCGGAAGTTCTGGATCGCGATACCGTGATTGGCCAGTTGCAAAGCGCGGTGCGCGGGCAATGCCTGCGGGTGTTCGCCGGCCGCGAGAGGCGCCACCAGAACGAGCTGTTCGGGGTTGCGGTAGCGTTGTTCGAACACGATGCGCTGGCTGGCATCGTAAATGCGGACCATGTCGAACGGCTTGAACTGGCGCAGGTCGACCAGTTGCGCCTTCAGATGGTCAAGGTTGACAGGTTTGGCATCGCCGTGATGCCCAACCAGGCTATCGACATACTCGCGCGCGACATGCCCGGCCATGTACAACATCAGCGACTACACGCCGAAGTACACCGCGACGCCCGCGACCAGCGCAAATGCCAGGCTGACCATCGCCAGCCGTCGCGCAATCGCTTGCTTCAGGCGCGTTCCATCGGTCATCCGACCTGCCCCATGCTGTACCCGGCTGGCGCCCTGCCGGTCCGCAGCCCTGCGGCCGGCGGCACCGGGTTTGGTTAACTGTCGAGGTGCTCGCGCATCCACGCGCCGGCCTGCGCGATGGCCACGCCAGCGGCGCGGAGCTCGGTCGTCATGAAGTGCCAGACATGCGGCATGTGCGGCGCAATCATCAGCCGCACCGGCACGCGGGCGCCGCCGGCGCGCTGCGCCAGCCGCAGCGCATCCGACAGCAGGATCTCGTCCGAGCCGACGTGGATGAGCAGCGGCGCAATCCCCTTCAGGTCGCCGCCAAGCGGAGACGCCAGCGGGTTGGCGCGGTCATCACCGCAATAGAGCGCGGCCAGCCGGTCGAGTTCGTCCTTGGAACAAATCAAATCGGCCTTGGCCATTTCGGCATAACTATCGCCGCTCTGCGTCAGGTCGACCCACGGGCTGATCGCGAACAGCCCCGCCGGTTGCGGCAGCTCTACCGCCTTGATCGCCAGCGCCGTCGCCACCGTCAGTCCGCCACCCGCCGAATCGCCGGCGATGATGATGCGGTGCGCTGCAATGCCGCTGTCGAGCAGGGCCCGGTATGCTGCCAGCGCATCATCGACCGCCGCCGGGAAGCGTGCTTCGGGGGCGCGGCGATAATCGAGGCTATAGCCGACCACCGAGCCGGCCTGCGCCAGTGCCGCCACCAGATGCCGGTGGCTGGCGGCCGACCCGATGACATAGCCGCCGCCGTGCAGATAGAGCAGCGCGGTATCCGTCGCCGCACCCGGCGTGACAATTTTTTCCGCCGGAACACCGCCAAGCGTGACATTGGTCACCTCGGCGCCCGCGGGTAGCGGATGCGACAGGCCCCATTGCTCATACGCCAGCCGCATCTGATCATCGGGCAACGTCGGGCCACCGGTCAGCGCACGCAGCATTTCGCGGACAGTTTCGATTTCGGACATGCTTCTCTCCCCGGCGCCTGTTGTGGTGTCAGGCAGGGCGCGTCGTCAAGAGCGAAGACCGGTCGGTCCAGTGCTTGTGGAACGGCGCCAGTGCCGGGGCGGCCTTGCGCCAGTCGATATCGGGAAAGCGGAAATCGAGATATTCGAGCGCCACGACCGCGCAGGCGTGCGCATAGCCAAAGCCATTGCCCGCCACCTTCTCATACGCCGCCAGCCGCGCCGGCAGCGCCAGCACGGCATTGTCGATCGCCGCGCGCATGCGGTTCGCCCACATCGGCGACCGGTCAGTTCCACCCGCCGCGGTGTCGAACCGCAGCGCGATGGCGGCATCCAATATGCCGTCGCAAAGCGCCTCGATGGTCAGCGCCTGCCAGTGCGCGTCGCCACTCGCCGGCAGCAGCGTCTGCTTCGGGTCGAGCGACAGCAGATAGGCGGCAATCACCGGCGAATCGAAAATCGCCTGATGCGCTTCCGGCCCGGTGATCAGCGCCGGCACCTTGGTCAGCGGGTTCGCCGTCCGCAGCGCCGGCGGATTGTCCATCGCCACGGTTTCGACGAACGTGACTCCCAACCCCAGTTCGGCGATGATCACACGCAGTTTGCGCGCATAGGGCGAAGTCGTCGAATAAAGCAACTGCATCACGGCCTCCAAAGTTGATGCGCCGCTTATTCGGGCAAATGCCCACGCAAGCAAGTGGGTGCAGGTGTCACGCCTGCCCGCCGGAGGCCCTTTATCCCTCCCGCTTTCCCCTCTACTCTCCGACCAAAGGGGACCCACACATGAAACTTCGCCTCGCCGCGCTGCTGCTCGCCTTCGCCGCGCCCGTGTTCGCTGCCGACATGCTGCCCACGCCGGCGCGTACCGCGGCGCAGGGCACCGGCCCCTACCCGAGCCTCGTCATTCGCGGCGTCACCATCATCCAGGGCGACGGCGCGCCGCCGTACGGCCCTGCCGATATCGTCATCGAAGGCGGGCGCATTGCCGCGATCAACATCGCCGGCACGCCGGGCCTGCCGATGCGCCCCGACCGCAAACCGCAGGACGCGACGCGCGAGATCGACGCCACCGGCATGTTCGTGCTGCCCGGCTTTGTCGACATGCACGGCCACAACGGTGACCCGCAGAAGTCCCCCGACCCCTCCTATGCGTACAAGCTGTGGCTGGCGCACGGCGTCACCACGGTGCGCGGTGTCTCGCTGTATGACGATACCGCGCACGCGCTGTCGGACAAGCGCCGCAGCGCCGCGAACAGCATCGTCGCACCGCATCTGTATGTTTACGAAACGCTCGGGAGCGGCTGGAGCAAGGGCGCCGTCACCACCCCGGCACTGGCGCGCGAATGGGTGCAATGGGCGGCGAAATCGGGCGTCGACGGCATCAAGTTCTTCAACCGCGGCGATGACACCCCCGACGTCGAAAAGGCCGCGATCGTCGAGGCCAAGCGCCTCGGCCTCGGCACCGTCGCACACCTCAGCCAGCCCTATGTCGGGCAGTTCAACGCCCGCGACGCCGCTGCCGCCGGGCTTGGCACCATCACGCACTTCTACGGCCATTTCGAAAGCCTGCTCGACGGCCGGACGCTGCAGGACAGCCCAGCCACCTACAACTTCTTCGACGAACAGGCGCGCTTCGGCGGCATCGCCGAAATCTGGGACCAGACCTACGAGCCCGGCTCGCCCGAATGGAAGGAATACCTCGCGGCGCAAAAGTCCACCGGCGTCACCTTCGACCCGACAATGACGATCTACTCGGCATCACGCGACCTGATGCGCGCCCGCAACGCCGATTGGCAGGCCGAATATACGGTGCCCAGCCTGTGGGACTATTTCCAGTCGAACCGCGACAACCACGGCTCCTACTTCTTCGACTGGACCACCGCCAACGAAGTCGCCTGGCGCAATTTCTACAAACGCTACATGGCGCTGGTCAACGACTACAAGAACATGGGCGGCCGCGTTACCACCGGCTCCGACTCCGGCTTCATCTTCCAGATCTGGGGCTTCGGCTATATCCAGGAGTTCGAGCTGCTGCAGGAAGCCGGCTTCTCCCCGCTCGAAGTCATCCGTTCCGCCACCATCGAAGGCGCCCGCACGCTCACCGACCCCAAGGGTGGAGCCCCCGACTTCGGCACCGTCCGCGTCGGCCAACGCGCCGACCTCGTCATCGCCCCCGAAAACCCGCTGCAAAACTTCAAAACGCTCTACGGCACCGGCTTCCAGCGCCTCAATGCCCAAACCAACCGCTTAGAGACCGTCGGCGGCATCCGCTACACGGTCAAGGACGGCATCGTCTACGACGCCCCCGCGCTGCTCGCCGAGGTCCGCGCACAGGTGGCGGCGGAGAAGGCGGCACGGGGCGCGGCGGCCAAGTAAGGGGAAGCGAAGGGCCTCCGGCGGGCAGGCCTGAGGCCTGCACCCGATTGTTGGCTCTCCGCCTTCAACGCTTCGAAAACATCCGGCGGACGCGCAGGAAGCTGAACACCACCGAGGAGGCGATACCGGTGAGGAAGGCCAGCCAGATCGGGGCGCCCAGCGCGAGGCCGCCCCAATAGACGGCGAGCTGGATGGCGAGGCCGGTGGTCGTGATGGCGGCGTAGTGGCCGAACTCGCGCCAGCTCGGCGGGGTTTTGGCGGCGAAGGTGAGCGAGCGGTTGAGCCACCAGGTGACGACGACGGCGATGACCAGCGTGAACGGCCGCGCGGCGTAGGGCGAGGCGCCGTGCGCGACGGCCTGGGTGAGTGCGAGATAGTCGAGTCCGGCGCCGACGACACCGACGACACCGAAGCGGCTGGCCTGGGTGAGCCATTGGACGGCGCGGGCGCGGGCGGGGGTTTGCGGCATGGCGCATGTTTATGGGCTGCATGCGACAATTGCCAGCGCGTGGCGTGGCTTGATAATGCGTCGCCGGCTCCATAGTGTTGCGTGAGCGCGCGGGACAGGACAGCCATGAGCGAATTTGCACGACCGATGTTGCTGGGGGGTGAATTCTTCCCCGACCATGACGCCAACAAGATGGCCAATGAAGGCGATGTCGTTGGCGCGCGGCAGCGGTTTCTGGCGAAGCGGCCGAACAATCTGCGCTATTTGCTCGAAAAGCGCTTCGGCTGGATGAACGACTATATCAAGCCCGGCATGAACGCGATCGAGCTGGGGTCGGGCGCTGGTTTTCTCGGGCTGTTTGTCGAGGCGCCGGTGGCGCTGTCCGATGTCGAGCCGCGGCCGTGGACGAGCCGGATTGTCGATGCGATGGCGATCGGCGAGCTGGGCGAGCAGTTCGACGTGGTGGTGTGCAGCCACATGATCCACCACCTCGCCAGCCCGATGGCGTTTTTCGACCAGCTGGCGAAGGCGGTGAAGCCCGGCGGCCGCGTGCTGATCAACGAAATCCATACCTCGCTGAGCATGCGCTTCCTGCTGTGGCTGATGAAGCACGAGGGCTGGTCGTACGATGTCGATGTGTTCGACCCCAGCGCCGTCGCCAATGACCCGCGCGACCCGTGGAGCGCCAATTGCGCCATCCCTCAGCTGCTATGGCATGACCGCAAGGCGTTCGCGGCCGCGGTGCCGCAGTTCGTCATCGAACGCTACGAGCTCAACGAGTGCCTGGTGTTCCCGCTGTCGGGCGGGGTGATCGCCAAGACCAAGACCATCAACCTGCCCGATCCGCTGCTCAAGGCCGTCGACTGGATGGACAGCGTGCTGATTAAACTGGCGCCCGAGACGTTCGCGATGGCGAGCCGGTTGGTGTTGCGAAGGGTGGAGGCCAATAGAGCCTCCGGCGGGCAGGCCTGAGGCCTGCACCCATTTTATTGGCCGTCATCCCGGCGAAAGCCGGGACCCATCTGCGGCTAGACAGGCGCGCGCGAAACTGGCGATGGGTCCCGGCTTTCGCCGGGATGACGAAGAAGAAAATAATGGGTGCAGGCCTCAGGCCTGCCCGCCGGAGGCTCTTCTACTTGAAAAGCCGCTTCAAACGTTCACCCCACGACACCCGCGCCACCACCGGCGCGACCCCGTGCGGTCTTGGCGCCGGCTGCTCGGCGTAGCGGGCGTTCAGCGCAGCGACCTGGCTTGCGGGCACGCGGCGGTCGCGGTCGAGGCGGTAGGGGTGGCTGGGCCATTTGGCGAAGGCGGACTGCCAATATTCGAAGGTCTTGAGGTCGTTGGGGGTGCCCCAGCCGAGGTAGTGGTCAATTTCGAACAGCCGCACATCGAGCCCGGCGGCGAGGGCGTCGGTGACGAGGCTGTCGACGTAGAACTCGCCGTTGACGCGGCCGTTTCGCGCCACGAGGGCTGCGGCGGCGGTGCTGAAATCGGCGGCGCGGCGGAAGCTGAAGGCGCCGACGATCATCGCGGCGGTGGCGGGGTCTTCGGGGGCAAGCTTGACGCGGACGCCCGTAACATTGCCGGCGTCATCGGTATCGACCCAGCCGAAATTGGTCGGCCGCAACCTGCCATCGGCATGGCCGCGTACCACCCAGACGAGCATGTCGGCGCCACCGGGCTGCATCGCGGCTTCGAATTTCGCCGGGTCATAGAGCATGGCGTTGTCGCAAGCGCCGATGGTCAGCGGCGCGTTGGGGTCGAGCGCTGCGATGCCGAGCTGGCAGGTCACCGCCTGCCCTTCGGTGCCTTCATCGAGCACCAGCGTCGACGTGCCGATGAACGAGGTCCGCAGCTTCCTGAGCAGCGCATCGAGCATCGGCAGGTCACGGCGCACGACAAAGCGCGTCACCGGCGCATCGGGCAGGTCGCGCGTCGCCTGGATGACCATCGGGCGGCCCGACACCGGAATCAGCGGCTTGGTCAGCGTGTAGCCGGCGTCGGCAAAGCGCTTCCCGTAGCCCGCCATCGGCACCAGCACCGCGCCCGACTGGCGCGCACGGCGGGCCTCGTCAAACGCCAGCCGGCGGAAGGCGCGCGACCAGCCGAGATATTCGGCGAGGTCATCGGGCGTGCCCCATTGCATGAAGTGCTGCAATTCGTAGACCGCGACCTTGAGGCCGCGTGCTGCCATGACCTTATAGGCGAGGCTGACGTAGAATTCGTTGTTGACGCGCAATTCCTCGGCAACCTGCGCGTCGAGCATGTCGAGTGCGCGGGCGCCGCTGTCGAAATAGTAGCCACCGCTCGACGCAAACTCGGACATCGGGTCGTCGGTCCAGGCCTGCTTCTCCTGAATGTCGGTCAGCCAGCCGCCGGTTTCCTTGATGAAGGCGTAGCTGTTGCCGTGCAGGCTGTG
>CALMPZ010000225.1 GCA_937871645.1 uncultured Polymorphobacter sp. | reverse complement strand
CCGACTGGGTCCCGGCTTTCGCCGGGATGACGAACTAGAATAAGCGGGTGCAGGCCTCAGGCTTCCCCGCCGGAGGCCCTTGCTGCACTATCAAGCAACGCGCCAACTTGCCCCGCATCCAGCGGAAAGCCCGCATCGATCCACGCCGCTTCGAACAGTTCCAGCCGTCGGCTGACATCGGGGCCGACCGTTACACCGCGCGCGATCAGATCGCGACCGGTGGCGGGCATTTTGGGGCGCTGCCAGTGCGCCAGCGTGTCGGCATGGCCAAGGTTTTCGGGATGGCTGGCGGCGTCGAGGAGCAAGCGGTCGATGGCCGATGCGGCGCCGTCGTGCCAGGCGAAGCGCCACATTTCGGCGGCGTCAAATCGCGTCGCGGTCGCCACCAGCCGGCGGCGTTCGTCGTTCGACAGCCGCAGCCGATAGGCGATTTCGGTGAGCAGTGCGGCATCGACGGGCAGCAGTGCCGCGAGGCGCCGCACCCAGTTGGGCTCGGGCTCGACTGGCACAAGTGCTGCCAGTCGCGCGGCACCGTCGGGCAGGATTTCGGGGAGCACCGGGCACAGGATGCCGGCGTCCACCATCAGCGCGACGGTCGACGTCGGTTCGGTGACCACCAGCAGTTTGGAGATTTCGTCGCGGATGCGTTCGCGCGACAGCGCCATCAGGTCGTTGGCGCGCGTCGTGCACGCCGCCATGCCGTCGGCGTCGGGCGCGCCGGTGCCGAAGCGCGCGTGGAAGCGGAAGAAGCGCAGGATGCGCAGATGGTCTTCGGCGATGCGTTCGAGCGGCGCGCCGATGAAGCGCACGCGGCGCGCGGCGAGGTCGGCCATGCCACCGAAGAAGTCGTCAATCTCGCCGGTGTCGGGGTCGGCGTAGAGCGCGTTGATGGTGAAGTCGCGGCGGGCAGCGTCCTCCTGCCACTGGTCGGTGAAGGCGACGGTAGCGCGGCGGCCATCGGTGCTGACGTCGCGGCGCAACGTAGTGATTTCAATCGCGATTTCCGGCGTGACTGCCGTCACCGTGCCATGCGCGATCCCCGTCGGCACGGTCTTGATGCCGGCCGCGTTCAGGCGTTCGACGACGGTTGCGGGCGCCAACTGCGTTGCCACATCAACATCGGTCACCGGCAGCCCGAGCAGCCCGTCGCGCACTGCGCCACCGACGAACCGCGCGCCGGGCAGCGCCGCCAGCACGCGCCGCGTGCCGGCCAATTGCATCCACGGCTGCGCCGCCAGCTTCATGTCAGGCGTCGCGCCAGATTGACGATCATCGCCGCGGTCGCGCCCCAGATATGTTCGCCCTGCCAGTCCATCGAATAATAGCGGCGCATCCGCCCCTGCCATTCGGCTTCGCGCATCGTGTGGTTTGCCGGATCGAGCAGCCATTCGACCGGCACCTCGAACAGCGCGGCGACTTCGCTCGCCGATGGCACCAGCGGCAGGTCGGGCGGAATGATGCCGACCACCGGCGTGATGCTGTAGCCGGTGCCGGTTTCGTAATTGTCGGTCGTGCCGATGACATGCACATGGTGCGGCGCCAGCGCGACTTCCTCTTCGGCCTCGCGCAGTGCGGCGGCGACCGGGCCATCGTCTTCGGGATCGACCCGGCCGCCGGGGAACGCCACTTGCCCGGCATGGTTGCGCATCGCCGCAGTACGCCGCGTCAGCAGCAATGTCGGCTGCGCGCGACTGATGAACGGCACCAGCACGGCCGCCGGCTTGAGTTCGGGGCGCCGCTCGAATCCGGTGTTCGGGGCAAGATCCCAGTCGCCGCGATGCGGTTGGCCCGGTGTCGCGTTGATGGCAGCGGCCAGCCGACGTGCCAGCGTCATGCGGTGGCCACCGTCATAGCGGCGCCGGTGCGAACGCGAAAAAGCAGCCTTCGCTCCACAGGCCAGGCGGCGATGCGCCTTCGTTCAGCGCCAGCTCGACCATTTCATAGAACACCGCGCGGTTGATCAGCGCCTCGAGCCCGGCGCGGACGTGGATATAGGGGCGCGGCGTGCCGTCGGGCGCGGTTTCGACGCGCAGGATGTTGTCCGGCCCGGCGATGACATAGTCGTCGGTGTTGAGCCGGAAGCCGAGGCGGCGTGACGCGCCCTCGCCTTCGCTGGTCAGTTCGACCGCGACGAACGGCGCGTCCTCGACCTCGATGTCGAGCTTTTCGACCGGTGTCACCAGCACGAAGCTGCCATCGGGCTCGCGGCGCAGGATCGTCGAGAACAGCTTGACCAGCGCCGGGCGGCCGATCGGCGTGCCGGTGTGGAACCAGGTGCCGTCGCGCGCGATCCGCATGTCGCTCGGCCCGCAGTGCGTCGGGTTCCATTTGTCGACCGGCGGCAGTTTACGTTCGGCGAGCAGCCGCGCAACATCGGCAAGCCCCATGGGGCCGTCAGCAGCGCGGGACTCGGTGGGTGCGTCGTTCATCACGGCGCAGTCTATACCGTTGGCGCAGCAATGTAAGCGTCGGCACACGCGAGCAGCCGCGCGACCTTGGGCAAATTGACGCGCCCGGGGTTGCGCAGCAGCACGCGATGCTGCTCGACCGGCCCTGGCAGCCGCCAGAGCGCGGTTGCATCGGCGCTGAAGCCGAAGCGCGTGTAATATTCGACATCGCCGATCAGCACGACGGGCCCACAACCCAGCGCATCGGCGACGGCGAGCGATTTGTGCATCAATTCAACGCCGATGCCGCGGCCGCGCTGATCGGGGTCGACGCCGATGGGGCCGAGCAAGGTCAGCGCATATGGGCGGCCGGCATCGTTGACCAGCGCCACTGGCCAATATTGCACCGAGGCGATGATTTGGCCGTGTTCGCGCACCACCATTGTCGGGCCGGCAATCGGCTGCGCACCCCGGCGCAACAGGTAGGCGGTGCGCTGGTGGCGGTCAGTGCCGAAGCATTTGTCGAGGAGATGGTCGATCGAGGCCGCGTCATCGACGCCGGCAGCAGCAAATTGCATGGCAGTTTCCAGTGAAGTTCGGCCCCGTTGCGGGCCGCAAGCCAAGTCCGGTTCCGGACGCGGGAAACGCCGCGCTGCGTCATCGCAGGCGGCGTCGTGCCCTATCGTCGGGTAACCGGCGTGTGGTTGGTCACTGGTTTGGAGCTCCGTCGCGCTTACGACAGGCCGCGGCCGAGGTCGGCGATGGCATCCGCGGTCAGCGCGGCGTGCGATTTGACGTCGGTTTCGGCGGCAATCAACCGACGCGCGGCTTGCGACGCGAGGTCGACGGCGCGGCTGCGCAGGTCGGCTTCGGCGGCGCGTTCGGCGGCAGCAATCTTGGTTTCGGCCATCGCGGTGCGGCGTGCAATGACACCTTCGACCTGCTTGGCAGCATCTTCGATGATGTTCTTGGCTTCGGCGTGGGCGTTGGCGACGATCGATTCGGCGTCACGGCCGGCCTGTTCGGCACGCGACTTATAGTCGGCGAGCAGCGCTTCGGCTTCGGTGCGCAGGCGCTTGGCTTCGGCGAGGTCGTTGCTGATGCGCGCGGCCTGGCCATCGAGCGCGCCGGCGATGAGCTTGGGCACCTTGATGTAAAGCAGCAGGCCGACGAAAATCAGGAACGCAACCGCGACCCAACCTTCGGCATTGAGGCCCCAGGTTGCTTCATGCGCTTCTTCGGCATGCGCGGTGGCCGAGGTCGTCGCTTCGGTCGCCTGCGCGGGCAGCGCCTGGGCTTCGACGGGCAGGCCTTCGTGCGGCGCGGCAGTGGCGGTGGCTTCGGTCATCGATCGTATCCTATGCCGAAGCCTGTGCGACAGCCGAGGCTGCAGCGTCGGCGGCCGGACGGCGACCGGTCAGGCGTTCGACCATGTCACCCGTCACATCGGTCGCAACAGCTTCAAGGCTTTTCAGCGACTTGGCCTGCGACTTGGCGAGTGTCGCCTGCGCCGCGTCGGCCTTGGCGGCGAGCGCCACGTCGATTTCCTTCAGACGCGCGGCGGCATCGGCTGCCGCCGTCGTCTTGGTGT
>CALMPZ010000224.1 GCA_937871645.1 uncultured Polymorphobacter sp. | reverse complement strand
TGGGTGACCTGGTGCTTGCCGAACCCTCGGGCCGCCCGCCGCGCCAGCATGCCCGCGTCGTCGAGATCCTCGGCGACCCGTTCGCACCGCGCAGTTTCTCGATGATCGCCATCCACGCCAAGGGCATCCCGCAGCGCTTCCCCGACGAGGCGGTCGCCGAGGCCGAGGACGTGGCGCAGCAGGAGCTCGGCAAGCGCGAGGACCTGCGCGCGCACCCGTTCCTCACCATCGACCCCGCCGACGCGCGCGACCATGACGACGCCGTCTGGGCCGCGCCCGATGATGACGCGGCCAATGTCGGCGGCTGGCAGGCCATCGTCGCGATTGCCGATGTGTCGTTCTACGTACGCCCCGGCACCGCGCTCGACAAATCGGCGCGCGAGCGCGGCAATTCGGTGTATTTCCCCGACCGCGTCGTGCCGATGCTGCCCGAAGTGCTGTCGGCGGACGCCTGCTCGCTGGTCGAAAACGCCGACCGCGCGGTGCTCGCCTGCCACCTCACCATCGCCCCCGACGGCAAGCTGCTGGCGCACCGCTTCACCCGCGCCATCATCCGCTGCGTCGCCAACATCGCCTATGAGGAGGCGCAGGCCACGCACGACGCCGGCGCCGGCACCTGGGCGGAAGTCTTGAAGCCGCTGTGGGGGGCCTGGGGCGCGCTCGCCAAGGCACGGGCGGCCCGCGCGCCGCTCGAACTCGACCTGCCTGAACGCCGCGTCGAGCTCGACGAAACCGGCAAGATCGTCGCGATCGTGCTGCGCGAACAACTCGATGCGCACCGGCTGATCGAGGATTTCATGATCGCCGCCAATGTCGCCGCCGCACTGGCGCTCGAAGCGAAGAAAACCGTCTGCATGTACCGCGTCCACGAAACCCCGGGCCGCGAGAAACTGGTGGCGCTCAAGGACTATCTCGAAACCTTCGGCCTGTCGTTCGCGCTCGGCCAGGTCATGCAGCCGCGCACCTTCAACGGCATCCTGACCGCGGTCAAAGGCACCGAAAGCGCCCAGCAGATCAGCGAGCAGGTGCTGCGCACCCAGACCCAGGCCTATTACTCGCCCGAGAACAAAGGCCATTTCGGGCTGGCACTCGGCAGCTACGGCCACTTCACCTCGCCGATCCGGCGCTATGCCGACCTCGTCGTCCACCGCGCGCTGGTGCGCGCCTACAAGCTCGGCGAGGGCGGCTTGAGCGACGAGGCCGCCAAGGTCATCGGCCGCACCGCCGAACACATCTCGATGACCGAACGCCGCGCCATGGAAGCCGAACGCGATACCATCGACCGCTACGTCGCCGCCTATCTCTCGACGCGCCTCGGTGAAACCGTCGCCGCGCGCATCACCGGCGTCCAGCGCTTCGGCTTCTTCGCCACCGTCGTCGGCATCGGCGGCGACGGGCTGGTGCCGGTCTCGACACTCGGCGACGAACGCTTCGTGTTCGACGAAGGCACGCACACATTGGAAGGCATCGAATCGGGGACGCGCTTCGTGCCCGGCCAGCGCCTCGACCTCAAACTTGTCGAAGCCAACGCCATCACCGGGTCATTGCGCTTCGAACTGCCGCTGCCGGAAGGCGACGACGGCGCCTCGCGCGCGATGCGGCGCGACCGCGTCAAGATGGGGCGGCGGGCGGGCCAGAGCAGGATTCCCAAGGGGATTCGACGGGGAAGATAGGGGCCTCCGGCGGGCAGGGGTGACCCCTGCACCCGATTTTTGGGGCGTGTAACTTGACTTTCCAATGCTCTTTCGCCAGAGAGCGCGGTCTGTCGCGCAGGCCCGGTCCTGAGCGCTCCACTCGATTCGCGTTCAAGGGACCGTCATGGCCAAGCCGACTACCATCAAGATTCGCCTCGTCAGCACCGCTGACACCGGCTTCTTCTATGTCACCAAGAAGAACCCGCGCACGCAGACCGAGAAGCTGAGCTTCCGCAAGTACGATCCCGTCGTACGCAAGCACGTCGATTTCAAGGAAGCGAAGATCAAGTAAGCGCACCCGCAGCATCCGCTGCGGCTTGCTCGACCAGCCCCGCCCAGCCCAGCTGAGCGGGGTTTGTCGTTCGTTGTGCCCCGCTTGATCCTCCCCGAAGCCGGGGAGGATCAGAAAAGAAATAGCAGGTCGCGGCGCGTCACTGTGCTAGGCCGCCGCCGAAGACCCCGCCGTCTCGACCCGGTTGCGCCCGGCGCGTTTCGCCACGAACAGCGCTGCATCGGCGCGGTGCAGCAGTGCCGGGCCATCGACATCGCCGGGCTCCAGCGCCGCTACGCCGATGCTGACGGTGATTCGCATATCGGCAGCATGCGCATCGGTGCCGCCGATCGGCGTCGCCTCGACGGTGGCGCGCAGGCGCTCGGCAATCCGCCGCGCGGTGGCGAGATCGGTATCGGGCATCACCACCACCAGCTCGTCGCCGCCGTAGCGCACCACCATATCGCTGCCGCGCACGCTGGAGGACAGCCGCGCCGCGACGGCCTGCAGTGCGCGGTCACCGGCGGCATGGCCGAAGCGGTCGTTGACCGGCTTGAACGCATCGATGTCGAGCATCAGCACGACCAGCGGCAATCCGCCGGCGCGCGACCGCGTGACGATTTCGCCGAGGTGGGTATCGAGATAGCGCCGGTTGAACAGCCCGGTCACCGCATCGGTGTTGGCAAGCAGCTGCGTCGCCCGCGCCTCGGTGCTGATGCGGTCGAGCATGCGCTTGCGGCGCAGCAGCGCGGCGGCACGCGCGCGCACTTCGCCGCCATCGATCGGCAGCCCGGCGCAATCGCTGACGCCCAGGTCGAACGCCTTGATCAGCGCGTCGGGCATGTTGCGCGGCACCAGCGCCAGCACCGGCGTGTCGTTGCTGTGTGCCGCAGCGCGCAGCCGCGCCAGTTGGCGCAAATTCTCAAGCCCGGGTTGATCGAGCGCGACGATAAGCAAGTCGGTGCCATGATCGCGAACGCGAACGACTGCGTCGGCGGCGCGTACGGCGTCAACCTGCGCAGCGTCGCCAAACAGCGTCGCCAGTGTCGAAGCATAGTGCTTCGCACCCACAAGCAATATCTTTTCGATCATCGACCCCTCGATGTCACGAGCGTGTTAATTACGCCCGCGTTCAGTTCGACACAATATGATTCGCAAAACACGCAAAGCTACGGCACCGCCAAAGACGGGCAACGAACGGGGCAAATGCGGCAAGCCGCCCGCATCCCGAACCATCCGCACGATACAAGTGCATGACAAGTCGCGCCGCCGGGCGCTAAACAATGGTTCGATCAACCCCGAATGCAGAATCGACTATAGCGATGCGAGGTAGCGAAATCGTTAAGGCCGGCAGCGCCGCTGACAGCGAAACGCTGGCATTGCAGGCGCTTGCGTACATTGTCGGCGACACTGCACTCGGGCCGCGCTTTCTCGACCTGACGGGGCTCGATGCCGCGTCGCTGCGCGCCCACGCCGGCGAGCGCCATGTGCTCGCCGCCGCGCTGGCCTTTCTGGAAGGCCATGAACCGTCCTTGCTCGCGGCCGCCGCCGCGCTCGATATCAAGCCCGCCGCGCTGGTCGCGGCCTCGGCTCAACTGGGAAACTGACCATGGCCACGCGTCCGCTGCTGATCTGCGACTGCGACGAGGTGCTGCTGCATTTCGTCACGCCATTCTCCGATTACCTGCAATCGGCGCACGATTTGACGCTGAACATGTCGAGCTTCGCGCTGACCGGCAACGTCCGCCGCGCCAATGGCGAGCCGATCGAAACGGGCGCGTTTCCGGCGCTGCTCAACGGCTTTTTCGACACGCATATGGCCACGCAAACGCCGACGCCGGGCGCTGTCGACGCGCTGGCAACGCTGGCAGCACATGCCGACATCGTCATCCTGACCAATTTGCTCGATCACCATGCCGAACAGCGCACGCACGAACTGGCGCGATTCGGCATGCCGTATCGCGTGCTCGGCAACCAGGGGCCCAAGGGCAAGCCCGTCGCCGCGCTTGTCGCCGAGTATGGCGCCAAGGACGTGGTGTTCGTCGATGACCTGCCGCCGCACCACAGCTCGGTCAAGGCCGAGGCGCCGCACGTCCACCGGCTGCACATGGTTGCCGATCCGATCCTGTGGCCGCTGATCCCGCCGTCGCCCGATGCCCATGCGCGCATCGACCGCTGGGACGACGCGCTGCCGCATATCCGTTCAATATTGGGAGTATGAGCGATGACCATTCAACAACGCCTTGCTGACCTCGGCATCGTGCTGCCGCACGCCGCAGCGCCTGCCGCCAACTATGTGCCGACGGTGCTGCATGGCGGCCTGCTGCACATTTCGGGGCAGATCCCCTTCGATACCGACGGCCAGCTGATTCGCGGCCGCATCGGTGACACGATGACGATGAAGGAAGGCGAAGCTGCCGCGCGGCGCTGCGCCGTTGGCCTGCTGGCGCAGATGCAGTCAGCGCTCGGTTCGCTCGACAAGGTGGCGCGCGTCGTCAAGCTCGGCGTGTTCGTCAATTCGACCGCCGACTATACCGACCACCCGAAAGTCGCCAATGGCGCATCGGACCTGATGGTCGCGGTGTTCGGCGATGCCGGGCGCCACGCGCGCAGCGCTGTCGGTGTTGCGGCGCTGCCGCTGGGGGTCGCGGTCGAAGTGGATGCCATCGTCGCGGTCCATGCCGGCTGAAATTAGCGCGCGCATCCTGAAATCGGCCAATGCGCTGACCGCGGCGCAGTGGGACGCGTGCGCCGGCACCGGCAACCCGTTCCTGCTGCACGCCTTCTTCACCGCGGTCGAGGACTCGCGCAGCGCCTGCACCGATACTGGCTGGCAACCCGTCCACCTCGTCATCGACGGCGCTGACGGCCAACCCGCCGCGATCATGCCGAACTACCTCAAAAGCCACAGCCAGGGCGAGTATGTGTTCGATCACGGCTGGGCCGATGCCTG
>CALMPZ010000223.1 GCA_937871645.1 uncultured Polymorphobacter sp. | reverse complement strand
TCGAAATCGACTTCGACCTTGGCAGCGAGCCGTTCGATCAGCAGGTCGGCGGCGTCGTTGTGGATGCCGCGGCGCGCCATGTCGATGGTTTCGATCTGGCTTGGCGTCGCGGCGCGGATGGCTTTGTAATAGCTGTCGCAGATGGCAAAATAGTCACGCACGATGCGGCGGAACGGCGACAGCGGCAGCACGACGGTTTCGAGCGGCACGTCATCCTTGGTCGCCAGCTCCATCGCCAGCCGGCCTTCCTCGACGCGCAGCACCAGCTTGTACGGCCCGGCGTAGCCGCCTTCATAGTCGGTCAGCGGCTTGAAGCTATTGCCTTCAAGCAGGTCGAAAATCGCCACGCGGCGTTCCTGCTCGACATCGGCGTTGCGCCAGATGATCGTGCGTTCGTCGAGCTTGACGTCGACAATGCGATAGTCGGGGATGCGATGGTCGGTCACGGTCTGACGGCGTTAGCAGCTAATTCCGGCGTCGGGTAGGCTTAGAGCCAGCCGCGCGACTTGAAGAAGCTGTAGGGCAGGATCGCCGACAGCACCATCAGCCCAAGCGCCAGCGGATAGCCATATTGCCACGCCAGTTCGGGCATGTGCTCATAGTTCATGCCATAAATGCTCGCGACCAAGGTCGGCGGCATGAAGATCACCGCCGCGACCGAGAAAATCTTGATGATGGCGTTCTGTTCGATGTTGATCAGGCCCAATGCGGCATCGAGCAGGAAGGTGACATTGTTGCCGAGGTAGCTGGTCTGGTCGGTCAGTGACGCGAGATCGCGCGACAGGCTGCGCAGCCGTTCCCTGGTGTCGCCGCTTTCCTTCTTCTTCAGCGCATAGGTCAAGAAACCGATGGCGCGCGTCAGGCTGACCGCCGAGTCGCGCGATTTCGAGACGATGTCCTGCGCCGCGCCGATGCGTGCCAGCAGCACCTGCAGCGCGACCGTCGTCATGCGCTGCTGCTTGTCGGCTTTGCTGCGCCGGAATGTCGAGCGCGAGATATTGTCGAGATCGTCGCCGACGCCTTCGAGCACGTCCGCCAGCCGGTCGACCACCGCATCGAGCAGGTTGATCAGCGTTGCGGTCGCGTCACTGCACATCGCCGGGGTGCGATCGACATGCGCGGCGAACAATTCGAAGACCTTGGGATCGGCATAGCGCACCGTCACCAGCCGCCCCGGCGTCAGCACGAAGCTGACCGCCGTCGATATCGGATTGCCCGAATCGACCCCGGCCACCAGGTTCGCCGTCAGGAACAGCCCGCCGGGCTCCTGGTACAGGCGGCTGGAAGGTTCGATCTCGGCCATTTCGTCGCGCGTCGGCACCTCGACGCCGATCACCGATTCGACGAGCTTTTCCTCCTCGGTCGTCGGCGAGATCATGTCGATCCACACGGCATTGGCCAGCGCCTGCGCATCACCTTCGACCAGCACGCAGCTCGCGCCGTCCGGCCCCGGTGCATATGCCCGCAACATCGCTTGTTCCCTTCGTGCCGTGCCGCCCGCGCATGGCTTCGCGCGTCAGGCGCGCGCTGACAAGCCCGCAGCACGGCAAATTTATTGCACCGCTGCTGTAACCGCCGCCATGGCTGCCACGAACATGTCTGCGTGGTCATGCCGGGTGCGGCGGGCATGGCCATTGATTGCGCCGCGCCGCCGACTGCGCCATCATCGGTGCCGAGTGCTGCCCGGGGGAGTTGAATTGACCGAAGCCGTGACCATCACCGAAGCGCTGGCGCCGCCCAGGCGGCCGCTCTTCTATCGCCATGCGCTGCTGACGCGGCTGACGCACTGGACCAATGTGCTGGCGCTGTTCGTGCTGCTGACGAGCGGGCTGCAGATTTTCAACGCGCATCCGGGGCTGTACTGGGGCGAATATGGTGCCGATGCCGATACCGGCCGGCGCTGGCTTGAAATCGGCGCGGTTCCCGGCGCTGACGGCGCGCTGGCGGGCAAAACGCGGATCGGCCCGCTGATGTTCGACACCACCGGCGTGCTCGGCGTGTCGAACAACAAGGACGGCGTCAGCACGGCGATCGGCTTTCCGCACTGGATGACCTTGCCGTCGGTGCGCGACCTCGCCACCGGCCGGCGCTGGCACTTCTTTTTCGCCTGGGTAATGATCCTCAACGGCCTGACCTATCTGCTTGGTGGCATCGTCAGCGGACATTTGCGCAAGAACGTCGTGCCGGGGCTCGCCGAGCTGCGCCCGTCGAACATCGCGCATGACATCGTCAGCCACGCAAAGCTGCAATTCCCCAAGGGCGAGGACGCCAAGCGCTACCACATCCTGCAAAAGCTCGCCTATTCGGGCGTCATCGTGCTGCTGATCCTGATGGTGCTGACCGGGCTGACGATGTCGCCGTCGAACGATGCGGCGTGGCACTGGCTGAGCGAGATGTTCGGCGGCCGCCAGTCGGCGCGCTCGATCCACTTCATCGCGGCGTGGAGCATCGTCGCGTTCGTCATCGTCCATGTGCTGATGGTGGTGCTGGCGGGGCCGATCAACCAGATCCGCTCGATGATTACCGGCCGGTTCGATCTGGGACACGCGGCATGACGATCCTGACACGCCGCAGCCTTGTCACCGTCGGCGCCGGCGGGCTGCTTTTGAGCGGCTGCGACAAGCTGAGCTACAACCCCAGGATGGTGTCGGTGCTCGAAAGTGCCGAAGGCGCCACCGAACGGTGGCAGCGGCTGATCGGCCGCGACGCGCTGGCACGCGAATTCACCGAGGCCGACATTTCGCCGGTATTCAGGGCCAATGGCTCGCAATCGGTCGATACCGATGACTACCTCGCGCACAGCGAAAGTGATTTCGCCGACTGGCGGCTCAAAGTCGACGGGCTGGTGGCGCGGCCTTTGTCGCTGTCGCTGGCGCAGTTGCGCGCCGCGCCGCAGCGCACGCAAATCACCCGCCACGACTGTGTCGAGGGCTGGAGCGCCATCGGCAAATGGACCGGCCCGCAGCTTGGGGCTATCCTCAAGGCGGCGGGCGTGTTGCCGAGCGCGCGCTACGTCATGTTCCTGTGCGCCGACAACTACGGCGGCGAGGCAGCGAAGGGCGGCGACCAGTCGGGCGGCCTCTATTACGAAAGCATCGACATGGTTGATGCCTACCACCCGCAGACGATCATGGCGCACACGATGAACGGCGAGACGCTGTCGGTGCCGCACGGTGCGCCGCTGCGGCTGCGCGTCGAGCGCCAACTGGGCTACAAGCACGCCAAATATGTCATGGGCATCCGGCTGGTCGACAGCTTCAAGGGCTTCGGCGCCGGCAAGGGCGGTTATTGGCCTGACCGCGGCTATGAATGGTTCGCGGGCATCTGATGGTCCCCGCGCCGCGCAACGACGATGTGCTGGGCCGGCTGATGGCGGCGGCGCAGCGCGGCGACAAGGCGGCGTACCGGTTGTTGCTCGATGAATTGCGGAGCTGGCTGGCGCGCTATTACCGCCGCCGGTTGCCCGAAGCCCATGTCGATGATGCGGTGCAGGACGCGCTGCTGGCGATCCACAACAAGCGCCACACTTATGATCCGGCGCGCGCCTTTGCGCCGTGGCTGGCGGCGATCGCGCGCTACAAATGGATCGACCGGCTGCGCACGATGACCGTGCACCGCACCGAGCCGCTCGACGATGAAATGCCCGACTATCTGCAAATCGGCGACCATGGCGACACCGTCATCAGCGCCGCGGTGCTCAACGAATTGCTCGGCACGCTCAAGCCGGGGCAGGCCGACGTCATCCGGCTGGTCAAGCTCGGCGGCCACAGTATCGATGAGGCCGCGCTGCTGACCGGGCAAAGTCCGGCGCTGGTCAAGGTCAACATCCACCGTGGGTTGAGCAAGCTCGCCGCGCTGGTCGAAGGATATGATGATGTCGCCTAGAAGCAATTCAAGCGAGGCGATGATCGGTCGCCTGGTCGACGACCTCGAACCAGTGCTGCCGCGCCGCGCCTGGCACGCCGCTGCGGTGCTCGGCAGTGTCGCGCTCGTCGAACTGGCGCTGGCGCTGTGGCTCGGCACGCAGCGTGCCGACCTGCATGAGGCGATGCGCGGCGGCATGTTCTGGTGGAAAATGCTGACCTGCCTCGGGCTGGCACTCGCCGGTGGCATTGCAGTGCTCGCGGCGCTCGACGCCGAAACACGCGCACGGCCGCTGTGGCGCGGGCTGGCGGCAACGACCGCGGTGGCGCTGCTGGTCGGCGCGGTGCTGGCGGGCGTCAAGGCGGTGTCGGCACCGGTGCTGCTGCGGCTGAACCCCGAACATGGCTTGCAATGCCTCGCATGGTCGATGTTGTTGGCGCTCCCGATCGTTGCAGCGATCGTGTTTCTGGCCCGCCGCGCTGCCCCGACACGACCGCGCGCCACCGCCACCGCAGCGGGCATTGCCGCAAGCGGCTGGGGAGCGTTCGTGTTCGCGTGGAGCTGCCCGTTCGCCGATCCGCTGTATGTACTGGTATGGTACGGCGGGGCGATTCTGCTCGGCGCGATTGCCGCGCGGGTGCTGCTGACGCCGGTGCTGCGCTGGTAAAGGGTTCTGGGGTTTCGCCAAACCGGTGCCGGCCCGCGCCCCCGGCCCAACCACCCATGAGACTATCCTGTCGGGTGGCCCACGCCGGGGGCGCGGGCCGGCACCGACGCGCTGCAAGCGCAACCAACAACGCAATTTGCCCCATTGGGGCCACATCCGTGCTATAGGGCGACGCTCACACCTTGGCGCG
>CALMPZ010000222.1 GCA_937871645.1 uncultured Polymorphobacter sp. | reverse complement strand
GGTTCGGGCGCGTTGCCGAACGCCGCCTGCGCTGACGGCGTGGTGAACGGGTAGAAGTCATATGGTCCGGCGAGGCCGACAAAGGCGCGGATGTCGGCGGCCACGCCGAACTGCGGATCGAGCGCCAGCATCGCGGCATTATAGGCGCCCGCCGAATGGCCGCTGACGCCGATGCGCGCGGCGTCGCCGCCGTGGCTGCCGATGTGCGCGCGCACCCAGTCGAGCGCCGCGGCGCCGTCCTGCACAAAGCCGGGGAAATGCACCTGCGGCACCAGCCGGTAGTCGGGCACGACGGTGACGAAGCCGCGCGACGCAAACGCCCGGCCGGCAAAGCCGTAATCCTGCCGCCGCCCCGAACTCCAGCTGCCGCCGTAGAAGAACAGCACCACCGGCAGCGCGCCATTGGCCTTGGCGGGCGCATAGACATCGAGCGTCTGGCGCGGGTCGGCGCCGTAGCTGACATTGGCGGCGCGCTGCGTTGTCGGCGCATCGCCGGGCAGCACGCGATCGACGAAATCGAGCACCGGCAACAGTTTCGATGGATTGAGCAACGCATATCCCCCTGCTGCCAATGTCGCCGCACTGCTGCCCAGCATCACGTTGCGGCGGCTAAGCAGCATAGTTGCTGCGTTCGTGGTCGTGCATGTATTCCCCCGTTTGCGCCGCCTCGACATCTGTATGGCGGCTGCGGCACATAGCGGTAAACCGGAGCGACCCGCATGTGCAACCTGTACCGCATGACCAGCAACACCGAAGCCATCGCGCGGCTGTTCAAGGTCGACACGCACGGGGTCAATCTGCCGGCGTTTCCGGCGATCTATCCCGACCGCGAGGCACCAGTGGTGCGGCAGGATGCGGGCGGCGTGCGTCACCTCGACGTCATGCGCTGGGGCTTCCCGCCGCCGCCCGGCGTGGCGCGGCCGGTGACCAATGTCCGCAACCTTTCGTCGCCGTTCTGGCACGGTGCGCTCGCCAACCCCGAACGGCGCTGCCTGGTGCCGGTGACGGCGTTTTCGGAATGGTCGGCGGCGCCCGACCCCGCCACCGGCAAAAAGCGCATCCACTGGTTCGGCATGGCCGACCCCGCAGACGTGCCGTTCGCGTTCGCCGGCCTGTGGCGGTCGCAGCCGGGGGAAATGTCGCGCATGGCGTTCCTGACCTGCGCGCCCAACGCGCTGGTCGGCGCGATTCATCCCAAGGCGATGCCGGTGATCGTGCCGCATGATCGTTACGCCGACTGGCTCGAAGCGCCGCTGGCCGTGGCGACGAAGCTCGCGCAAGCCTTTGATGATGCTCGAATGGCGATGGTCGAGGCGTGAGCCGGAAATCGTCGTGTTATGGCGCGCAACATGATGTTCGCGATTTAACATCGTCGCCGATCATGCTAGCCCGTTGGCCATGAGCAACCGCGTCGAACAATTGCTGCGTGACCGTTACGACAGCTTCACCATGTCCGAGCGGATGATCGCCAACTTCCTGCTGGAAAACATGTCGGGGGTGCCGTTCGAAACCGCCGCGTCGATCGGCGCGCGCGTCGGAGTCAGCGCGATGACCGTCGGGCGCTTCCTCAAATCTTTGGGCTATCACCGGCTGTCGGCGTTGAAGCAGGATCTGCGCGACGGGCTCGGCGATGCGCCGTGGCTGCTGGCACCGGCGACCGGCGCCGGCCTTGACGAGCGGCTGCGCGCCGAAACCGCCGCGATCGCCGGGGTCTACCGGCTGGCGACAACGCCCGAATGGCAGGTGGTGGCGCAGCTTCTGGCGGGCGCCCGCCGCGTATTCGTCGCGGGTTTCCAGAGCGAGCGCGGGCTGGCGATGGGGCTGGCGAACCAGCTCGGCTATGTCCGTCCCGGTGTCCGGCTGGTCGATACCGCGGCGGGGACTTTCGGCGAAATCACCACCGAGGCCGATGCCGGTGACGTTATCGTGCTGCTCGACGTGCGACGTTACTCGCAGCACCTGCGCAAGCTCGCCGAGCATGCGACGGCGCGCGGTGTGCCGGTGGTCATCGTCACCGACCCCTATTGCCCCTGGGCGCGCGATGTGGCGCCGCATGTGCTGACCGCCGAGGTCAGCTTCGGGCACTTCTGGGACATGAACAGCGCGCTCGGGTCGATGCTCAACCTGCTTGTCGATGATGTCGTGCGGCTGATCGGCGAGCCGCAGGTCCATGCCCGGCTGGCACGGCTGTCGGCGGCGTATGAGGATTTCATCGGCTTCCAGGGCCGCGGCGGCACGACGATGCCCGCCCGCTCGCCCGGTGGCCGGGTGCGCGCCAAAGCGGCGGGCAAGCGCTGATCCGAACTGCACTGCGCGAAACTGAACTGAACCCACGTCGCTCATCCCGAGCGAAGTCGAGGGACGCGCCCAACCGTCCGCGTGTCCCTCGACTTCGCTCGGGATGAGCGGGGTAAGGTTGGGTGTAAAGGTTCGCAGGACCGGCGCTACTTGCCCTTCGCCGCACTGTCGTCGCGCACCACCGCGCCGCCCTTGATGACCACGCGCACGCGCGTCAGTTCGGTGACGTCGGCGCGCGGGTCGCCCGCCACCGCGATGATGTCGCCGTATTGTCCGACCGCCAGCGTGCCGACATCGCCGCTGCGGCCCAGCGCCTGCGCGGCGTTGACCGTCGCCGACTGGATCGCCTCGATCGGCGTCATCCCCCATTCGACCATCTTGGCGAACTGCACGCTGTTGTTGCCGTTGGGATAGGTGCCGGCATCGGTGCCATAAACCATTTTGACGCCGGCGGCGTGCGCGGCGCGGAACACCTGGCGCTGCTTCAACCCGACAGCGCGTTCCTTTTCGAGCGATTCTGGATACATGCCGTTCTTCGCGCCCTCGGCGAGGATATAATCGTCGTCGTAGATATCCATCGAGAACCACGCGCCATTCGCCTTGGCGAGCCGGAACGATTCCTCGTCCGCCAGGCTGGCGTGTTCGATGGTATCGACGCCGGCGCGCAGCCCGTCGTTGATGCCGCTGGCACCGTGCGCGTGCATCGCCACCTTCATGCCGAGCAGATGCGCCTCGCTGACCAGCGCCGCCATTTCGGCGTAGCTGAACTGCTGCGCGCCGACGGCGCTGCCCTTCGCCAGCACGCCGCCGGTGCCGTTGAACTTGATGACCTCGGCGCCGTATTTGCGCAACTCGCGGACGCGGGCGCGCAGCGCATCGGGGCCGTTGGTGACGCCGGTATAGCCGGTGCGGACCAGCGACGGCGGCAGCTCGGTCGAATCGCACGGGCCGCCGGTGGCGCAGATCGCATAGGTCGCGGGTACGATGCGCGGGCCGCGGATGATGCCGCGTTCGATTGCCTGTTTGAGCCCGACATCGTCGAAATTGCGGCTGCCGACGTTGCGCACCGTGGTGAAGCCGCCATCGAGCGTTTTCGCGGCATTGGCGACGCCGACCGCCATCCAGAAGCTGTCGACGAGTTCGAGCTCGCGGTAGCCGCTGATCATCGGATCGTCGCTGAGGTGGACGTGCATGTCGATCAGCCCTGGCAGCATCGTCAGCCCGCCGAGGTCGATGCGCTTCGCGCCGGCGGGCACCGCGACCGTCGCCGCCGCACCGCGCGCGCTGACGCGACCATCAGTGATGACAACGACCGCGTCATCGATCATCTTGCCGCTGCCGACATCGAGCAGGTACGCGGCGTGCACCGCGACGGTTTCGGCGTGTGCCGCGCCCGCCAGCACCGCCAGCACCGCGCCGGCGAGCAGCCTCAGCCTAGCGCGCATCTTTGACGACCTCGCCACCCTTGATAACTACCGCAACGTTGGTCAGCGCAGTCACATCGGCGAGCGGGTCACCCGCCACCGCGATGATGTCGCCGTAGCGGCCCACCGCAATCGCCCCGACATCGCCGCTGCGCGCCAGCGCCTTCCCGGCGTTGACCGTGGCGGCCTGGATCGCCTGCATCGGCGTCATGCCCCATTCGACCATCTTGGCGAACTGCTTGGCATTGTCGCCGTTGGGATAAACACCGCCGTCGCTGCCGAACACCATCTTGACCCCGGCCTGGTGCGCGGCGCGGAACGTCTCGCGCTGCTTGCGGCCGATGATCTTTTCCTTTTCGAGCGATTCGGCGAAAACCCCGTTCTTGGCGCCTTCGGCGAGGATGTAGTCGTCGTTGTAGATGTCCATCGAGAACCACGCACCGCTAGCCTTGGCGAGCTTGAACGATTCGGCATCCGCGAGGCTGGCGTGCTCGATGGTGTCGACCCCGGCGCGCAGCCCGTCATTGATCCCTTCGGTACCGTGCGCGTGCATCGCCACCTTCATGCCCAGCATGTGCGCCTCGCCGACCAGCGCCTGCATTTCGGCGAGCGTGTACTGCTGGCCGCCGACGCTGTCTGTTTTCGAGAAGACACCGCCGGTGCCGCAGAATTTGATGACCTCGGCGCCGTATTTGCGCAGTTCGCGGACCTTGAAGCGGATGGCGTCGGCACCGTCGGCAACGCCGCTATATCCGATGACCTTGACCGACGGCGGCAGTTCGGTGACGTCGCAATGCCCGCCGGTGGCGCCGATGGCATAGGTCGCGGGCACGATGCGCGGCCCGGGGACGATGCGGCGCTCGACCGCCTGCTTCAGCCCGACATCGTCAAAATTGCCGCTGCCGACGTTGCGGACCGTGGTGAAGCCGGCATTCAACGTCCGCGCTGCACTGGCGACGCCGACCGCCATCGCATAGCTGTCGGTGACTTCGAGTTCGGCGTAGCCGCCGAGCGTCGGATCGCTGGTCAAATGCACGTGCATGTCGATGAGGCCGGGCAGCATGGTCATGCCAGGTAGGTCGATGCGCCTGGCGCCGGCCGGGACGGTGACATTGCTGCCGGCAGCAGTGATGCGGCCGTCGGTGATGACGATGACGGGGTTGGCGACGACGGTGCCGGTCAGAACGTCGATCATCCGCGCGCCACTGACCGCCACGGTTTCAGCGCCCGCCGGGGCCACCGCGACCAGCATTGCACCCAGCAACATGCCCCATTTACGCATCGTCATACCCTGTGAACCTCTGAGCCAAAATGCGAGGCTAGGCGCGCGGCGCGCCACGGGCAAGTGCGGGTTGTGCGATGCAGCGAATGTGGCCAGTCTTTACGGGTCCGGCCGGCAGCGCAGCGGCGAACAGGAATTAACGATGTACTTTCAATATATTACGCAACCTGCGCGAACGCCGGCGGCTGCAGCGCCGACAGGAACTGGTCAAGGCAGGCTTCCCAGCTGAACTGACGCGCATAGGCGACGCAGTCGTCAGGTCGCGCCACCAGTGCCAGTTGCAGTGCGTTGGCCATGTCTTCATCGATAGCGCCGATGCGCGCCCCGAAGCCCGGCACGACGCCGCAGCCGTCGGCACCGATGATATCGAGCGGCCCTGCCACCGGATAGCCCGCGATCGGTGTGCCGCTGGCCAGCGCCTCGATCATCACCAGCCCGAAGGTGTCGGTGCGGCTGGGGAAGGCGAACACGTCGGCGCCGGCATAGGCGCGCGCCAGGTCGCGGCCGTGCAACGCGCCGGTGAAGATGACGCCCGGGTAGCGCGCGCGCAGGCTGGCG
>CALMPZ010000221.1 GCA_937871645.1 uncultured Polymorphobacter sp. | reverse complement strand
AGGATAAATTGAGCGTCATCACTTTCGCGCGCACGGCGCGGCTGGTGGCGGATGCCTATGCGGTGTCGGGGCGGGTCGACCTCATCGCCTCGAACGCCGGCGTCGGCTTCAACCGGCGGCTGCACAAGGCCAACCTCGATGACGGTGCGGTCGACAAGCTGTTCCAGATCAACCTGTTCGCCGCCCTCCGCCTGGCGCAAGCCTATCTGGCCGAGCTTGAAGCACGCGGCCAGCGCGGGCGCTTGCTGATCACCGGTTCCGAAAACTCGCTGTCGGTGCCCGCCGCGGTCAAGGGCTTCGGCCTCGGGCTCTATGCGGCGACCAAGCACGGCGTGCTCATCCTCGCCGAATGGCTGCGCGACGAGATGGCCGGCGGGAACAAACCGCTCGATGTCCACATCCTGCTGCCGGGCGGGGTCTACACGCCGCTGGTTGCGGGCGACTTGCCGCCTGATCCGGCGAAATGGCCCAAGGACATGGCGATGATCCTGCCCGAGCGCTGCGCCGAACTGGCGCTCGCCGGGCTCGATGCCGGACTGTTCTACATCCCGACACACGCGCATCTGGCCGCCGACATGCAGCCGCGCCACGACGGCGTTGCCGACGCGGTCAAACGCCTCGGGCTGGCGTGAACGCCAAGGCTTGCTGATTTGCATTAGCGCTGTCACACTCTCCCAAATGCCGGAAAATACTGGCTTTGGGGGAGGTATCGTGGACGCAGGACTTACTGCGCGACGCCGCTGATGCACGCGATGACGCGGGCGCAAGTCCAGTCGCGATGGCAGCAGTGGCGTGCGGACTTCGACGTTGCAGCGCTGGTGTTCGGCGCGGTGCTGCGCTTCGACGGCCGCTCGCTATGGTTCAGCATTGCCGCCTGCGCGATTGCCGCAACGGTCGCCACCTTCCAGTTCGCGGTATTCACCTCGTTCCTCGCCGCCGGTGCCGCCGGGCCGCGTTTCATTGCCGCTGACGCCTGGATCGTTGAACGCGGCATCGAATGTTTCGATTTCCCCACACCCATTGCCGAAGGCTACCGCGGCGCGTTGCTCGCCGAACTGCCGGGCGCGCGCATCGACCGTATCGTCATCGGCTATGCCGGCTGGCTATCGCCCACCGGCGGGCGCGGTAATGTCGCGCTGATCGGCGTCGACGATTCCGGGCTGACCCCGCGCGAATTCCGCGCCGACCGCTCCGACCTCCGGCGGCTCGATTTGAAGCAAGGTCAGACCGGCGCCAGTATCGGCGGCATTTCGGTCGAGCTGGCCGGCGTAACGCAGGCGCTCGCCACCTTCCTCGGCGCGCCCTATGCGGTGATGGATTACGAGGCGGCACACGGCATCCTCGGCTATCCGACCGACAATGCCGCGATGCTGGCAGTGCACTTTCCCGATGGTGCGCCGCGCGACCTCAAAGACCGGCTCAAGCGCATCGAGGCACGCTTCCCCGAACTCGGCGCCCGCACCGGCGCGCAGTTCGAATCGAGCAGTTCGGCGTATTGGCAGAACAAGACCGGGGCAGGGGCCGCAATCCTGCTCGCCGCTGCGCTCGCCAGCCTGTTGATGGGGCTGCTGCTCGTCAATAGCGTCGGCCGCTTCGTCCAGCGCCGCCAGTCGGATATCATCTCGATGCTCGGCCACGGCGCCAGCCCGTCGCAGATCCGCGCGGTGCTGCTGGCGATGGCGGGGTTTCTGGTCGCGGCGGCGCTGGGGGCGGCGTTGCTGATGGTGCCGCTGATGATCAGGATCGCGCACCCGCTGCTGCCCTGGGTGCATTTCAGCTTTGCCGATCTGGTATTCGTCATTGTCGTGTCCGCGCTGTGCCTGATCGCTTCGGTGATCGC
>CALMPZ010000220.1 GCA_937871645.1 uncultured Polymorphobacter sp. | reverse complement strand
CTGGTACAACCGGCACTCTTCAGGCTGTGCTGGATCAGCTGCGCGAAGCGCTCGTGTTCGAGCACCGGCTTCAGCTGCACGCGCACCTGAATCCGCCCCGCCAGCGCCGCGTACGGCGCCCGCTCCTGCGTTTGCGCCAGTGTCGCGCGGTCGATGCGCATGCGGCGCGGCTGACACCACGACGGCAGGGTCAAATCGCTGATGACAATGTCGACATTGTTGCAAGCCGTGCCGAGTTCATAGCCTGGCGGCAGTTCGTCGCCGGTCGTCACCAACACCAGCGCCGCTCGCGTCCCCGCGCCAACTCGGACGATGCAGCCGAAGCGGCTGCACCGCGCATCGCGGTAATTCGACAGCTTGATGCTGGTATCTGCGGCGCTGGCTGTTTGCCAATTGGTCGCGGCGTAGCTGGCCTCTCGCGAACGCACGCGCGCCAGGCCGTTGCCGTTGATACGGATGCCAACCTGGCGGCCATCGGCGCTGACCAGCAGATCCGGCGGTTGCGCTATCACAGCTAGCATAACGCCAAGCGCCACAGGAACCGCCGCCCATAGGCGCACCCGGCCCTGCCAAAGGCACAACCACAGGCCGCCGCCGACCAGCAGCATATAGGCGGTAACCGACATGCTGGGCATGCGCAGCACCCCGCCCGGCCACGCCGCGACCTCGAGCGCCCAGGCGATCAGCCAGCCATAGGCCTGGCCAAGCAACCAATACACCGGCGCCCCCAACCCGACCGCATCGAGCGCCAGCGCCAGTACCTGCAGAGGCATGATCACGAAGCTGGTCAGCGGAATGGCGACAAGGTTGGCGATGACACCGTAAATGCCGGTGCGGTTGAAGTGGTAGAGCGCCGTCGCCGACAACATCGCCTCCGCAACCAGCCCGGTCACCACCAGCGCCAGCGCCGTGCGCGCCAACCGGACAAACCAGCCGTCATAAGGCTGGCGCGTGTTGAGCCATGCACCGAAGCGCGACTGGTACAGCGCCACCAACCCGGTCACCGCCGCGAACGACAACTGGAAGCTCGGCGACAGCAGCGCTTCGGGCCGGAACAACAGGATCACGAACGCCGCCGCCGCGACCATCCGCAACGTCAGCGCCTCGCGCCCGACAATGACGCCGAGCAGCACGATGATTGTTGCCAGACAGGCGCGCACCGTCGGGATGTCGCTGCCCGCCAGCAAGGTGTAGGCAATCGCCGCAACCGCCGCGAAACTGGCAGCAATCGCCCGCACCGGAATTCGCAACGCCAGCCATGGCCACAGCAACAGCAGCTTGCGCAGCGTCCACAGCGTTCCGGCAGCCACGATGGCAATGTGCAGCCCCGAAATCGACAGCAAATGCGCCAGCCCCTCGTCGCGCATCGCCTGCGCCACCGGCTTGGGGATCGCCCCCTGATCGCCGGTCACGAACGCTGCGGCAAAGCTGCCCGAAACGCCCGGCACCTTGGCCTTGAGCCGCGCCGTCAGTTCAGCTCGCATTGTCGCCAACCGCGCCGCAAAGCGTGTCGGTGTCGGTGCCGGCGCAAGGATGCTGACGTTGCCAAGTGCACTGCCCGATGCGCCCAACTGTTCGAACCAAGCGTGGCGCGCAAAGTCATAGCCACCCGGCATCACCGGCCCTGACGGTGGCGCCAGCCTTGCAGTCACCGACACACGCGCGCCGGGTCGTAGTTGGGCGACGGCAGCGCTGGTGCTGTCGGGAACCGACACCCGGACGGCGCGTGGCAGCGCCGGGTCGAACGGTGCAATCCGCAACCTGACCTGGCCGCTGGCAGTGCGCAGTTCGACCGCCGCCACCGTCCCGACAAGCTGGACGATCGCCGGGCGTTCGAGGCGCGGCGCCGCGACCATCGTGGTCCGCGCCCACGCCACGCCGAAACCCAGCAGCATCAGCACCCCGGCCCAGCCCGCAACACGTGCCGCCGTGCCGCGCAGCACCGGCGCCAGCGCTACAAATATCGCCATCACCGCCACCGCGCCCAAACGCTGATAGTTCCACGGAATGACCAGATAAGCGGCGATGCCGATTCCGAAGGCGACGGGGATCCACAGCGGCAGCTGCGACGCCTCGGCCGCAAGCGTGTCTTCTGCAACGTCGCCGGCGCGACTGCACGCCGCGAAAAGCGCGTTCGGGGCAGTTTGAACCGGCAAACCCGCTGTGCTAGACACGCGCGCCTTTCGAACCGACCCTGAAGCCTTTTCACGTCCCTCCGCTCCAACCATTGGATAGTTTGTCGATGAGTGCTACCCGCGAAGCGTTCAGCCCGTTCGA
>CALMPZ010000219.1 GCA_937871645.1 uncultured Polymorphobacter sp. | reverse complement strand
CGACCCCGACCAGCGCCTTCCCAGCCGTGCGGCTTCACGGCTCCACGCGGCAGCACGCGGGTCATCGGGCGCCAGCGCGGCTGCGTTTTCAAAGCCCTGTGCCGCCGCACGCCGGTCGCCGGTCGCCAGCCTGTCATACGCCTGCTGCGCCACATCACCCGGCGCCGGCGGCCGTCGCGGCGGGTGGTAAGATGCCAGCATGAAACTGGTCTCGTTAAGCCCGACGACCTGCGACACCATGCGGTTGATGTCGCCAAGGCCTTGGGTTTGCGGTGGCGCGGGGGCGGTCTGTGCGTCCGCCACGGCATCGATCACGGATGCGAAATCAACGAAGCGTTCGGGCAGCACGGCGGCTTCGGGCGGTGGCAAGCGCGGCGGCACCGTGATCGGCATAGCAACCGGCAACGCCGGCGGCGGCGGGCGAAACAGCTGCACCGTGTGCGCCTGCAGTGCAGCGATGGCGGCGTGGAAATCGTCGATCAGCACCGTGGCGCGCGCACCGACCCACAGCGTATCGAGCAGCGCCAGAAATGCGACCGCGCGCAGCGGCTTGATCGACGCGAGCGCCGGGAACGCCACCCTGACGCGTGCTGGCCCGTTCATTCGGCCGCTTGCGGAAAGCGATGCGCGGTCTTGTCCCAGTAATTCGCCTCGCGCCCCTGTGCGATGCGCAGATAGCGCCGGCAGGCGCGCAGTGCGGCGGCGGCGTTGATGACATTGCCGATCAGCGCCCGCGGGATTGCCCGCACCCCCTCGCGCGGCCCATGCGCGTAACCGGTATAAAGCGCCCGCATCAGCAACCGCCAGCCGAGCACGAAGACGTTGAACGCCAGCAGCAGTTCGAGCAGCGACCCCGGCGCCACCAGCGGCGCCTGCCGCATCAGTTGCGGCCAGATGTAGCGCACCGTCGTATCCGCCGACACCAGCAGCACTGCGCCGTAGCCCGCCAGCGTCAGCAGCGCCGCGACAATCGCCTTGCGGTCGCGCACCAGCATGAAGCGGTCGGTCAGCCCGCCGTGCCAGCCGATGCGGTCCCAGCCCGACAGCGCGATGCCGAGCAGCCAGCGCGTCTTCTGGCGCAGCGCGGTGTCGAGCGTCGCCGGAAAATGTTCACGCGTCGCGACAATCTCGCCGGTGGCGCGGCAGCGGATGCGGACCATCGCGCCGCGTCCGCCGAGCCGCTTGATCTTGATGCCGAGCTCGTAATCCTCGGTCAGGCAGGTCGCGTCGAACGGCTCGTCGCTGCCGTCGGGTGCCAGCGCGGCGATGCGCGCCAGCATGTCGCGGTCGATGGCGCACGCCACCCCGGCGCTCGGCACTGCCGCGCCCAGCGTTTCGCGCACGACGATATCCTTGGTGTGGAGTTCGGCGAATTCGTCGAGGTAGTGCCCTGCCACCCAGCGCGAGCTGTGGTCGACCAGCGGCACCACCGGCAGCTGCACCATCGCCAGCCGCGTTCCCAACAGATGGTCATACACCGACAGTTCAAGCGCATGGACGACGTCTTCAGCGTCGTGCAGCACAATGCCCTTGAAGCGTCGGCCGGCGGCGATTTCGTCCGCCAGCAGCGCGCGCCACAAATGGTTGAGGCAGTCGGCCTTGGTCGTCGGCCCCGGCAGCCGGCACACCACGGGCGCGATGCGGTCGTCGCCGACGCCAGTCACCGCCGCCAAAGTCGCCGCGTCGTTGGGGTACACGCCGACAAACACCCGCTAGTGCGGATAATCGAGCCGCGCGGTCAGGTCGGCGAGCATCGTGCCGATGACTGCCGCCTCGTCCCAGGCCGGCACGATGATCGCCATCCAGCCGGGGTCGGCGTGCACCAGATCCTCGGCGCAGGCGCGGTCGTGGCGCCGGTAGATGAAGTGGCGGCGCCAGCTCCAGCGCCCGAAGAACAGCGTGTCGATGACCAGATCGTCGAGGCTCGAAACCGCGATGCCGAATGCCGCAATCGCCAGCCATTCGCGCGTGAACAAGTGCAGGACGGTGGCAGCGACAAGGCCGGTGTCGATCATCTACGGCCTCGTCATGACCGGCGGCGGGTCCGCGTAAAAGGACTGGGTGCCTCGATACGACGCGGGTTCAGCAGACGGGGAGGGCCGTTTGCGTGAGACGTCGTAGCCGAGGCACCCTCGGAGCTGGTGACAGCGGTGCAGGGTCAAAACACCGTTATGCCGCCAGCCTCGATTCGTTGAGGTCAAGCCGGAGCACCGGCTGACTGAAACTCCATTGGCTGCGCAGCTTGGCGAGCGTCGCAGGGTTGATCGTGACGAGCAGCGCGCCGACCATGTCGCCGTTCACATCGGCCGGCATCCCCAGCGGCTCGCAGTCCCAGCCGGTGGCGAGCACGCCCGCCAGCAGTGCCATGTGCGTCATCATCGTGTAGCGGCCGATGCCGGCGACCAGTGCGTACTCGACCAGCGCCAGCGCCAGCCGCTCGCGCACCCGCGCGGCGGTTTCGCGCGGCAGCCCCGGCGCGGTGCACAGCCGGGTGATTTCCCAGACATCGAGCCCCGTCGGCACCGGGCCTTCACACAGGAACGCGAACTTGTCGCCGAGCAGGTGCGGGCCGGTCGTCGGCACGATCCGCACCGACCCGAGATGGTCGCCGTGCGCCGCATCCTGGACGATCAGGTAGATCGCATCATCGGTGTCATATTCGTCGACTTCGTACAGGCCATCGACCACCGGCAGCTCCCAGTGCAGCGTATCGACGAACACGCGCTTGCGGTCGGCATGCATGCCGGCGAGGCAGGCAGCGTGGCTGCGGCGGTTGCTGTGGGTGACGACGGTTGCCATGGATTGGGTCCCTTTGCGTTGGGACCTTTATGCGGCGCTTGATTTGCGGCGGGTATATCCCTGATAGGGGGTAATGGCTGACGCGCTCCTCCATCCCGAAGCACAATATCTGTCGCTGATGCGGCGGGCCTGGGAGACCGGTGTCGAACGCAGCGACCGCACCGGCACCGGCACCCGCGCTCTGTTCGGCGAGGTCATGCGCTTCGACCTCAGCGAGGGCAGCTTCCCGCTGCTGACCACCAAGAAGATTTTCTGGAAGAGCGCGGTCAAGGAGCTGATCTGGTTCCTGTCGGGCGACACCAATATCCGGCCGCTGGTCGCCCAGGGCGTGCACATCTGGACCGACTGGCCGCTGGCGAAATACAATGCCGCCAATGCGCCGCCAAATTCGCCGATTTCGCGCGACGCGTTCGAAGCGCGCATCATCGAGGACGCGGATTTTGCCGCCAAATGGGGCGATCTCGGCCCGGTCTATGGTTTCCAGTGGCGGCACTGGCCCGATGGCAGCCCCGACGGCGTCGACCAGATCGCCGCGCTGATTGCCGGCATCAAGGCCAATCCGGCATCGCGGCGGCACATCTTCACCGGCTGGAATGTCGCGCAGCTTGACG
>CALMPZ010000218.1 GCA_937871645.1 uncultured Polymorphobacter sp. | reverse complement strand
TCAAATGGGTGCAGGGGTTACCCCTGCCCGCCGGAAGCCCTTCACGAACAGGCCTTCCCAACGCCGCCCTATTAGATTATTGCGCGGCTACGTTCTATTATTACAGAGGTCAGCCATGTTGTTCGACGCACCCGACTTTGACGCGCACGAGGGAGTCCACTGGTTTGCCGACCGTGCGACCGGTCTGCGCGCGATTATTGCGGTGCATTCGACGCATCTCGGGCCGGCGGCGGGTGGTTGCCGGTTTTGGGACTATGCGAGCGATGGTGCGGCGCTGACCGATGCGCTGCGGCTGTCGCGCGGCATGAGCTACAAGAACGCCATGGCGGGGCTGCCGCTGGGTGGCGGCAAGGCGGTGATCCTGAAGCGCGAGCACAAGGATGCTGCGTTGCTTGAGGCGTTTGGCAGTGCGATTGAATCGCTCAGCGGCAAATATGTCACCGCCGAGGATGTCGGCATGACCGACCATGACATGACCGTCATCGCGCGCAAGACGCGGCATGTGTCGGGCCTGCCGGTCAGTCCCGCCGCCGCTGGCGGCAATCCTGGAACCGCGGCGGCGGGCGGCAACCCCGGTCCGTCGACGGCGGAGGGCGTGTTCCTCGGCATCCGCGCGGCGATCCGCCACAAGCTGGGGCGCGACAATTTCAATGGTGTGCATGTGGCCATCCAGGGTCTCGGCAGCGTCGGCATGGCACTGGCCGAGCGTCTGCATGCGGCCGGCGCCAAGCTGACGGTGGCCGATATCCACCCTGACCGCACCGCGCGTGCGGCACGCGACCTCGGCGCCGACGTCGCCGGTATCCGCGCGATTCTGGCGACCAAGGCCGATGTACTCAGCCCGTGCGCGCTCGGCGCCGTGCTCGATGAAACCAGCATCGCCGCGCTGAACGTGCCGATCGTTGCCGGCGCGGCGAACAACCAGCTGGCGACGCCCGCCGACGGTGCGCGCGTCCAGGCGCGCGGTATCCTGTATGCGCCCGACTATGTCATCAACGCCGGCGGCATCATCAACGTCGCCGCCGAATATCTCGGCGCCGGCGATGCGGCTTCGGTGACCGCGGCGATCGCCAGGATCGAGCCGCGGCTCGCCGACATTTTCGCCACCGCCGACGCCGATGGCCGCAGCACCGATGTCGTGGCGGACGCGATGGCGCGGGCGCTCATCGGCCGCTGACGGCGGTTGCGCGACAATCTGGACTGATCAGCAATGTCGTTCGGGCTCAAACGTCATTTGCTGGCTGGCGCTTTGAATCTATATTAACTATTTGAATTAATTATATAATTTGAAATATCGCGAAGTGTAAACTTCGCAACGAAACCCCGTACACCCGTAAAGACTGACCACATTCACCTCGGCAGGCCGCTGCCGCCGCTGCACGATAACCGGCCCGTCAGCGCCTAATAGTCGCGTTTCCAGCGCACATTGAGGCTGGTGCCGCCCAAAGTCGCAACTTCGCTGAGGATCGACAGCGACCGCGTCAGCGACACCTCGACGCTGGTCGCGGTGAAGCCCTGCGCGTCGGTTGTGACTTCGACATAGACCCGGTCGCCGATGTATTGCCCGGCGGCGATCGAGGTCTTGCGGCCGCGCGCCACATCGGCGGGCAGGATGCGCAGCCGGTCGATGCCGAGCCCCTTGCGCACCGCGTTGATCGGGTTGAGTCCGCCATTGCCGCCGCGCAGCGTCGCCAGCGCGCCCGCCAGTTGCAGCGCTTCGGGCGCCGACAGATTGGTCACCGAAGACCCGAACAGCACGCGCGACAGCACTTCGTCTTCGGGTAGCGCCGGGACCGAGCTGAACGAAATCTGCGGGCGCTGCGCGGTGCCAGTGATCTTCAGCGTCGCAGTGAAATCGGAACTCGTGTTTTCGGCGGTGATGTTGATGATCGGATCAGGCGGAAAGTTGCCGGTAAAGCGCACGTCGCCGCGGGTCAGCGCGAAGCGCTTGCCGGCGAAGTCATAGTCGCCGCGCACCAGCGTCACCCTGCCGGTGACGCGCGGCGCCTCGATGCTGCCGGCGACGCGGACATCGGCGCTCCATTCCGAATCGAGCCCCATGCCGCGCACCGCGATGCGGTTGTCGGCCTCGACCCCCATGTCGAGCTGCCAGATCGTCGGCTTCGCCGGGCGGGCGGCAGGGCGGTTCGCGGCGGCACCATTGATTTCGGTGACCGGCAACACCGGCACATCGGCGACCGAGGTGGTGCCGAGGTTGATGCGCGCCTGCTCGATATCGAGCTGGCCGGAAATGCGTGCGCCGTCATCGCCCTTGTGGATGCGGACCTTGCCGGTGGCGCTGCCGCGCAAGTCGTCGCGGTTGATCAGCTGGGCGTTCTTCAGGTCGACGGCAAACTCCATCGGGAAGCCGCGCACCGCTGAAAGGTCGATGCCACCGCTGGCGCTGAGCGTGCCGTCGCGCCCCGCAGTGGCGGTGAAGGATTTGAGTTCGAGCCGCGATTCGACGAAGCGGCTGTCGAGCGCCACCTTGTCGAGCACCAGCCCGATGCCGGTGCTTTCGATGCGCGCGCCACTGGCCTTGAAGGCGCCGGCAAAGCGCGGATCGCCGAGCACGCCGCTGCCGTCGATGGCGATGGTCAGTGGCCCGCGCACATCGATGCGGTCGACACCCGCCAGCGGCCAGATCGCTTCGGCGGGGCCGGCCCAGCGCAGCTGCGCGAACAGCGGCGCAGCGAACAACCGGGTCAGCACGGGGTCGGCGCGGCTACCGGGGATGACTGCGAGCTGCGCCTGGGCGCGACCTTCGATGCGGCCTTCGCGCGCGATCACCATGCGGGCGCTGGCGCTGCCGTTTTCCATCACGGCGTTGATGCCAAGGTCGATGCGGTTCGACGCGGTGCCGGCGCCGGCGCGCGACAGGCCGTTGACGCGCAGGTCGGCGCGCGCTTCGGGCAGTTGGTCATTGGCGCCGTAGCGGAAGTCGATGCCGCCATAGACAAACCCCGACAGGTCGAGGCTGGGGTTGATCAGGCGCGCCAGCCCGAGGCTGACGCGGTCGAGCTGCAGATGCAGCGCCATGTCCTTGCCGAAGCTACCGCTGGCTTCGATGCGGCCGTTGCGGATGAGCAGCGCCGTCGGCGCGAGCTTCCAGCTGCCGTCGACGCGGCTCAGCACCGCTGGATGGTCGAGCTTGAGCGGTGCATTGGCGAGGTTGCCGACAGCTGAAATGATCACGCGGTCGTCGGTCAATTGCGCGCCGATGGTGCCGCCGAACGGCGCCCCCGCGTCGCCGGCAAAAGTGACTTCGGTCGAGCCGACGCCGTTCAGATAGTTGATCTTGCCGGTCGCGCTGCTGAAGCGCGTGGTGCCGCGGTCTAGGTCGGTGACCGTGAAGCTGCCGCGCACGTCGGGCGGGCCCGAACCGCTGTCGAACTGGATCGACGCAGTGGCGGTGCCACGGGCGATCGTCACCGGTGTCGCCAGCGCCAGCGTCGCCTTGTTGAGGTCGAGGTTGATTTCGGCATGCTGGGCACCGGCGACCGTGCTCAGCAACGCCGTGCCGTTGATGCCGCGGCCATCGACGTCGAGCCGTCCGGCAAACGGCCCCGCCGGGGTCTGCACGAGACGGCCCTGCGCGACCATCTCGGCACCGGCGAGCTTGGTAAGCTCAACCGTCAGCGGCCCTTCGCCGGTGAGCACCAGCCCGTTGGCGACAATCGGCCCGGCTCTCGAATCGGCGGTCGCTTCGAAGCTCCAGCCGCGCGGTGTCGCGGCGACGCGCGCGCCGATGTTGCGAATGTCGCCCGCCAGCCCCGGTCGCGGCAGCTTGAGGTCGAACACCAGCCGGTCGGCGGGGCCGTTGACCGCGAACGTCACCGGGCCATAGTCGCGCAGATTGCCGCCGCCGGTCAGTCGCACCGCGCCGTTGGCAGCGACGGCACCGCTGCCGTTCAGCGTCAGCGCCGGGGCCGTGAAGCGCACGTCGTGCAGCGCCAGCGCGCCGTCGGGCGCGAGGTCAAACTTCGCCACCACCACCGGCAGCCCGCCGAAGAAGTCGCGCGTCGCCGCGCTTTCGAGCCGCGTCATCGTGGCGCGCGCGTTGCCGCCGACGCGTACACCGGCGCTGTTGCCGGCGACGGTGACATTGGCCGCGACGTCGGCGATGCCGATGCCTTGCAACGCGTAGCGCGGCAGTTCGGCGGCGATGGTTGCGGTATAGGCATTGGTGCTGCGGTTCAGCGCCGCGCTGCCGCGCGCCGTCAGCCGGTCGGTGCGCAGGTTGAGCGCGCGGGCTTCGATGCGGTCGGGCAGCAGCGCGACCTGCGTGTCGAGGCGCAGATTGCCGAGCAGCGCGTCGATCGCCGCACCCGCACCGCTGATGCTCCTGGCGCTGGCAGTCACGGGGACGACCAGCGGCGTCCGGCCGGTTTGCACGACGCCCGAAATGCGCGGCGTTGTGATGACGGTCTTGTCGAAGCGCAGGCTGGTGGCGGTCACCAGATAATCAACCAGCGGCGCCGCGAACTTGCCCGCCAGCCGACCGCGCAGCCGGATGTCCTGGCCAGCGAGTTTGGGGTCGACGTCCTGCGGGCGCAGCAGCCGCGCATCGGCGGTGAAGCCCTTGAACAGCTCGTTGGTAAAATCGAGCTCGCCGGCCGCCACCACGTCGAGCGCGCGGCTGGTCAGGCGCAACTGCGTATCGCCGCGCTTGTCGGCCATGGTCAGTTCGCCGGTCACTGCGACAGCCGGCGCCAGCAGGCGTGCCGCCGCGCCGCCCACCAGTGCCGCGGGCATGACATTGCCGTTGATGGTGAAGTTGCCGTTACGCGCCTGCAGCTTGACGTCGGCCAGCGGCGTGCGCTTGCTGGTGATCAGCGAACTGGCCTGCAGGCTGCCCGACCAGCTGCGCCAGCTGCCGTCACCGGTCAGCTGCAGGTCGGTCGGATGCTTGAAATCGGCGAGCGCCAGCAGCGCGCCACCGGCGACGGCATTGACGGTGGCCTCGACATCGAAACGGTCGCGGTCGGGTTCGATATCGAGCTTGAGCAGGATTTTGTCGCCGCTGCCCTTGCCACCGCCCTCGGACAGTGCGGACAAATTGACCAGCGCGCGGCCGTCATGGATATCGGCATTGCCGGCAACGCGCAGCACCTGTCCGCGTGCTGCGCTGTCCCCGGCAAAGCTCAGCCGGTCGATCTGCAAACGCCCGATGAAGATGTCGATGTCGGGCAGGATGTTGGGATTGTCGGTCGGCAGCAATTTGGGCAACCGCAACAGCCGCACGTCGGGCGCGACGGCGCTGCGCACGGTGACGCGGTTGGTGATCAAGTCGCGCGGCCGCCAGTCGATATCGGCAACGGGCACTTCGAGGAAGGTGCCCTTGGTATCGCTGAGCTTGAGGTCATGGACGCGCAGGTCGCTGAACAACGAGCCTTCGACACGCCCGACGCTGAAGCCCATACCGTTGTCGAGCCGCAGCCGGTGCAGTTGCGACGCCAGGAAGCGGTGGCCGATCGGCTGGTCAAGCAGCACCAGCGCGCCGACGAGCACCGCGACAATCAGCAGCAGTGCCACGAGCAGCCGCCAGATGCCGCGTGCCGCGACCGCGAGGTTGCGTGCCATGCCGGTTGCCGGGTTGGGCGTATCGGTCATCAGAATGCCTGCCCGATCGAGACGTAGAACGCGACCTTGGGGTCATTCGGGCCGGGGTTGATCGGCGTCGCGACATCGACACGCACCGGGCCGAAGCTGGTGTAGTAGCGCACGCCGATGCCAGCACCGAAACTCATCCCCGAAAAGTCTGGCACAGTGCCGGTGAAGACCTGGCCGGCATCGACAAATGGCACGACCCCCCAGTCGCCGAAGCGGAAGCGGGCTTCGACGCTGACTTCGGTGAGCGAGTTGCCACCGGTCGGTACGCCTTCGGGGTCCTTGGGGCCAACCTGCTGGAAATCATAGCCGCGCACAGAGCCGCCGCCACCGGCATAGAAGCGCCGCGTCGGTGCGATGTTGCCGCGCGATGCGCCGATGATCGAGCCGAAGTGCAGCCGCGTCGCCAGCGTCAGGCGGTTGGTGGCGGGCAGGTAATAGCTGCCTTCGATCTGGGCGCGGACATAGGCGAACGACCCGCTTTCGAACGACACCTGCGGCGAGGCGCGCAGGTTGATGCGGAAGCCGCGTTCGGGGTTGAGCAAATCGTTTGAGCCGTCATAGCTCAGGCTGAGCGGCGCCGAGAGAATGTAATAGAGCGTGCGCGGCGCATCCGGCCCGATTTGTTGGCTGAGGTCGGCTTCGTTCGACGCGGCGAATTCGACCCCAAGCGAATAATACCATTTCTTTTGCCAGATCAGGTTGGTTTCAAGTTCGACGAGACCGCCGATGGAGGCGGTGGTTGCATCAAACGCGTCCTGGTTCTGGGTCGTCAGCGCTGCGGCCAGTACCAGCGTGCGGTCGCGCTTGAGCCAGTTGCTGCGGCGCAGTTCGGCACCGAGGCCGATTTCGCGCTGTGCGACCACGCCGCTGAAGGTCACCGCGCCCTGTGGCGGCAACAAATTTCGGTGCTGCCAGCTGCCCGCAACGCGAATGCCTTCGCCCGTCGAATAACCGGCACTTGCCGATACGGTACGCAGCGGCGCGGTTTCGCCGGTGACGATCAGGTCGACAATCGCCGTACCGTCGGGGTTGGTGCCGGCGTTGACCGGCTTGATGACCACCGAGCCGTACAGGTTGGTCGCGATCAGCGCGCGGCGCAGATCCTCGACATCGGCGGCGTTATAGACATCGCCGGGCTTGAACCGCACCATCCGCTGCATGTGCCGCGATGTGATTTGCGCGCTGCCCTCGCTCTTGACGGTGCCGTAGCGGCCAAGCGGGCCGGGGTCGATCTTCTGCGTCAACAGCGCCGCCGTTGCGGCATGGTCGATGACGATGTCGGGGTCGCCGATGTCGGGAAACGGGTGGCCCTTGGCGGCAAGCTGGCCACGCAGCCCGGCCTGCGCCGCATCGAACGGCGCGGCGGCGGCGACGGTGCCCGGCGTCAGCCCCAGCGCGGTGCTTGCCACGATGACATCAGCCGGGGTGGGCGAAATTATGTCGATCTGCGTGAATTTGTAGATTGGGCCGGGCTCGACGGTGATTTCGACGCGCATCGTGCCGCCGGCGGCGGGCGGGACGATCTTGCGGGTGATGGTGCCGCCGTAATAGCCGAGCGAGCGCAACAATTGATCGATCAGCGCGACATCGGCGGCGGCGCGGCGCCGGATCTGCGCGATATTGCTCGGTTCGTTGCGGCCCTTGTGCAGCAGTGACGTCTCGTTGAAGCGCGTCATCAGGTTGAGCTGGCTGATCCCTGTCACCACGACGACGTAGCGCACATCGGCTTCGGTGATCGGTGTCGCATCGGCAGGCGTGGCGGTGTTTTCCAGCGTTGGCCACGGCACCGCATTGCCGGGCAGCGGCGCCATCGAATCGAAGAACGGTGATTCGGTCGGCGCTGTCGGGGTTTCGGGCGTCGGCGCAGATGCCGGCGCAGTGGTCGCGACCGGCGTCGCTGCCATTGCCGCAACCGGGTGCAGCATCAGTGCCAGGACTGCCCCGGATACAGCAACGCGATTGACCATCGTGCCCGTCTAGCCGAGGTGCAGGTGCACGCAAAGGCGCGAATTCACGGCGCCATCATGTCGCGGCGCGTGCGTGGCGCTGGCGCCGCAAGCTGCACCGTGGCAAACGGCGCGGATTGAACGGAGACAGGCGCGCATGGTCGAACGTGGTGGCGGCATATTGATTGCCCTGGGGCTGATCGTCGGCGCGGTCATCGGCATCATCGCCGGCAACGGCGCGCTCGGCATGCTGGGCGGTCTGGTTGCGGGTGTTGCCGCGGCGTGGGCACTCGCCCGCCGCGATACGCGCCGCAAATAGCAGCCTAGTTCAGCCGCCGCCCAACCCATACAACGCGGCCGATGACGCTCACATCCGCAGGGTCGCAATTGTCCCAGCTCGGATAGGCTTCGTTGTCACTGCGGATCATCAGGCGCTTGGTCGCCGGATTGACCCCGAGCCGCTTGACCAGCAGCGCGTCATCGGTGCGCAGCACATAGATGCCGTCGCGCAGCCGCTCGCGGTCATCGGTATCGACCAGGATATTATCGCCGTCAGCAAGTGTCGGCAGCATTGAATCGCCCTCGACACGGATGACCGACAGCGCTTCGGGGCGGCCGCTGGCGATCGAACGCACCCATTGCGACTGGAACGCCAGCACTGCCACCGGCACTTCGGTTTCAGTGACCGCGCCGGCACCCGCCGAAGCACCGATGTTGAGGTAGGGGATCAGCACATAGTCATGCGCCGCTGCCGACGTGCCGGCGTGCGCCATCACCGCGCGACCGGCGTGCTCCTCCGGTCCGCCGAGCAGCCGTTCGGCAATGCCGAAATGCTGCGCCAGCAGGCGACGGTCGTCCTCGCTCAAACGCCGCGGGACGCCGCGTTTGACGAACTGTTGAACATAGGTCGGATTGCGTCCGAGCAATCGTGACAGCGAGGCATAATCCTCGCCCGCCGCGGTGATCAACGCATCCAACCGCAAGCGGATGGCTGTGTTATCCATTCGCCTGGAACCTCCTCTCCCGATCCCAAGGCATTACGCACACTACAAATAGTTTTTTACCTAGACTAGTAGGAAATTGCAACAGATAGTCGCTTATGGGTCCGATTCGGTTAGGGAGTATATTCAATATGACACTATTGTCCGCTGTCGAGCGCTGTCTGCGTAGTCACCGACTTCCCGCCTCGCGATTCGGCCGCCAGGCGGCCCGCGATCCACGCCTGGTCTACGATTTGCGCCGTGGCCGCCAGCCACGCGCCGAAACCGAAGCACGGGTGCTTGCCTATATCGCCGAGGTCGCCACGCAAGCGACGCAGGTGTCGCAATGAGGCCACTGACGCGCGATGCGCACCGCCCGCTGATGCAGGCGCTGCGCCAGATTATCGGGCTGGGTGACGCTGCCGCAGGGCTTGCGGCGAAGCTCGACAAGCGGCCACCGTCACCGGCGCAGGCACCGCTGCTGCTGATCGAATCGATCAGCAGTGCGCCATGGGCCAGTGCGACCTTTGTCGGCCAGACGCACTGGGTCGAGGTGCGGCTGGAGGGCCATGCCGATGCGGTGGCAGCCACCTGCGCACGCCTGACCACGCAGCTGGGCGAGGCGGAGTTTGATGTCGCCGGGCATATCGTTGCCGATATCGCGGTCGAGGCCGGTCTGCCGATCACCGACGCCAGCGGCACGGCCGTATGCAACCTGCGACTCGAGATACTGACAATCGAGGACTAGTCGGTTCCGGAAATGCTGCGCGCCTGGGCAGGGGGAGCATAGGCGCGCAGGATGACCGCAGCACAACGCGCGATGTGCGCCGCGCGCGTCGTATCTTCAAACGGCGCCATGCCGAATTCCTGCAACAGCATCGGACGGTGGCGCAGAAGCGCCAGATAGTCACCGGCGATTTCGGCGGGATCGCCTGCCAGCACGCCGCGCGCCAGCAGCACGCCAACCAGCGCACTGACCTGCGCTTGGGTAAAAGCAATCGCATTGTCAAAAAACAACAAGCCGAGCTCGGGCGAGCGCTGGCGCTCGCCGACGATGATCTGGTGCATGGCCAGCGCCTCCGGGTGCAGGACCAATCCCAGAAACGCCTCGCCGGCAGCCTGCAGCATCGCCGCCGGTTCCTGCGCGCGTGTCGCCTCGGTGCCGAGGTCGTTGAGCATCGTCCGGCATTTGCGCGCCACGGCTTCGGCAAACAGCGCGTCCTTGCTCTGAAAATGCCGGTACACCGTCAGCTTCGAAACCTGCGCGGCTTCGGCGATCCGCTCCATGCTGGTCGCAGCGTAGCCATTTTCCATGAACAGCTTCTGCGCCGCCGTCATGATCGCGGCGTGCTTGGTCATGTCCGACGGACGGCCGCGCGTACCGGGGCGGAGGGTGATGTGCTGCGACGACATGTCTGGCAAATATGATTTGTAAACTCGCCAGTCCAGTTATAGATGTGAGTCGCAATCAAATCCGGGGGCCTGATGCGCGTGCTGCGAACTGCAAAGACTTGGGCACCGCTGGCGGCGCTGGCGCTGCTGTCGGCGTGTTCCAAGCCTGCCGCCGAGACCAAGGCACCGGCCGAACAGCTTATCACCGTGTCGCTGGCGCATGTCGGCGCGGCCAGCGCGTCCTCCGAGTTTTCCGCGACCGGCACGGTGCGCTTCAAGCGCGAAACCGCGCTGTCGTTCAACACCAACGGGCGCATCGCGGCGGTCAGTGTCGTCGAAGGCCAAGCCGTAGTTGCCGGGCAGGCGCTGGCCCGGCTCGATCCGACCGGGCTCGATGCCGCGAGTGCGGCGGCACGTGCCGAAGCCGCGCGCGCCAGTGCCGACCTCGTCCGCCTGCGCAAGCTTGCCGAACAGGGCTGGATTACCCGTCCGCGCCTCGAAGCTGCCGAGGCTTCGGCGGCGGCGGCGCGCGCCCGCGTCGAACAGACCGGCTTCGACGTCCGCTTCGGGCATATCGTCGCGCCGACCGCGGGCATCGTGCTCAAGCGCCATCTCGAACCCGGCCAGGTCGTCGCCGCCGGGCAACCGGTGGTGACCATCGGTGAAATCGCCACCGGTTATGTGCTGCGCGTGCCGCTGACTGATACCGATATGGCGCGCATCCACCTCGGCCAGCGCGCCAGCGTGCTGCTGCTGGCGCTGTCGCCGCAGCCGATCTTCTCCACCGTCAGCGAAGTCGGCGCGCGCAGCGATGATCGCACCGGCACCTTCCAAATCGAAGTCAAGCTGCCACCGACGCCCGGCCTGCGTTCCGGGCTGATCGGCCGTGCCACGATGCTCGGCGGTGCACCGCTTGCCGCCGGCACGCTCAAGGTGCCCGCCACGGCAATCTTCGCGGCGCGCGCCGATGAGGGCTTCGTCTATGTCTATGATGCGAAGTCCGGCACGGTGCGGGCGCGGATGGTCGGCATCGGCAACATCAGCGACAACGGCGTCGAAATCGTCAGCGGCCTGAGCGCTGGTGATAAGATCGTGCGCTCGGGTGTTGACCGGCTGCGCGACGGGCTCAAGGTCCGGATCGGCGCATGAGCTTCATCGATTTCGCGGTCAAGCGCTGGCAGATTACGCTCGTCCTGTTCGCGCTGATGGCCGCCATCGGACTATCGGCGTTGCTGACGATTCCGCGCTCGGTCGATCCGCATTTCCCGTCGCCGTTCGTGATCATCGTCGCGACGCAGCCCGGCGCCGATCCGGCCGAGATGGAGCAGACCATCGCCAAGCCGATCGAGGACGTGCTGCAGGGCCTTGATGACATCGTCCGCACCTCGTCGCGGTCGACCGACGGCACCGCGGTCATCACCGCCGAGTTCAGCTGGTCGAGCGATCCCGAGAAGGATTACGACCAACTGGTGCGCGACGTCAGCGCCATTCGCGGCACCTTGCCGGCGGGGTTGCAGCGGCTCGAATTCCGCAAGACCCGCACCACCGAAACTACCGTCGTGCAGTTCGCGCTGGTCAGCGAGACCGCCTCCTACCGTCGCCTCGAAAAGCTGGCGAAGTCGTTCCGCGAGGAGCTCAACCAGGTGCCCGGCGTGCGCGGCTCGCGCGCTTGGGGCATCCCGGCGCCCGAAGTCCGCGTCGCCATCGACAGCGGCCGCATG
>CALMPZ010000217.1 GCA_937871645.1 uncultured Polymorphobacter sp. | reverse complement strand
CGTCTTGGCGCCGCGCGAAATGGTGAAGGCGCCGCGCACCGGAAAACGTTCGATACGCACGGAAAGCTGGCGGTTCATGGCGAAACTCGGCTTGAATTCAACTGAACCCAACCCGCTCATGCCCCACGCGAAGTCGAGGGACACGCCCAACCGTCCGCGCGTCCCTCGACTTCGCTCGGGATGAGCGGGTTGGGTTATTCAACTAGGCTGCAATCGGTGCTTGTGTCTATCGGGCCGCCCGCGCCTGCGCTAGACTGCCCGCAGCAAATCCGGAGGCAGCGATGGAAGACGACGAAGAAATCCAGCTCGATCCGGTCGCCACCGTCGCACGCATCACCGCGCTCGAAATCCTGGTGCGCCAGATGATGATCATCCAGCTGCGCATCCTGCACGAAATGAAGCAGATCGACCTGACGCCGGCCTATGTCGAAACGCTCGCCGGGCTCTACACCGAAAAGGTCGACGAATCGAAAATCATCGACTCGTCATCGCCCGAGGTGAACTACGAGTTCAAGGTCAACGTCATCCACAACCTCGAACGCTTCTTCGACGAGATTGCCGACCATTTGCGGGCGAATCCGTAGGGGCGCGTTTCAGTTGATTTCGGCGTGCAGCACCGGACCGTGCCCGGCGAACGCGATATCGAGGTCCGGCCCGCCGTGGCCGTGCGGTTTGATGACGACGCTGCTGTGGCGCGGGCGCGGCACGCCGTCGACAATCAGGTGATCGTCTTCGAGCGCGAACAGCAGTTGCGTCTTTTCGGAGCGGCCGAAGCGCGTTTCGGGCGAGCAGGTCTTGCGGCTCAACGCATGGCGCACACCGCGGCGGCTCATCAGGTTGAACACCAGAACCGGCTGTTCGGCGACGGCCATTTCGACATCATCCTCACCCGCGAAGGTGAAAGGCGGCGAATGCGGCGTCATCGCCACACCGACGCGGTTGTGGACCATCGACGCACCGCTGTCGCCGAGAAGCACGATGCTACGATCGAAGCCGGGATATTCGGAAAACGGCCTGTCCGCATCGACCACGGCGATGCTGGCGCGCCAGTCGAAGTCGTGGTCGTCATGCGTGCTCGGTGCGGCATGGATTTCGTGCGTCACGCCGCCGCCGTTGCGCCAAGGCATGGCGCGGTACTCGTGAGGATGAAACAGCTGCACCAACTTATTCAATCCATAATGGATGGAAGGCCAAGCCCTTGCGCCCGCGCGCAGTCGACCGCCTGTGGATAACCCGCGTCAGCGTGGCGCATCACGCCCGTCGCCGGATCGTTCCACAGCACGCGGCCGAGGCGGCGCGCCGCGTCTTCGCTGCCGTCCGCCACGATGACCATGCCCGAATGCTGCGAAAAACCCATGCCGACGCCGCCGCCGTGGTGCAGCGACACCCAGGTCGCGCCCGATGCGGTGTTGAGCAAGGCGTTGAGCAGCGGCCAGTCGCTGACCGCGTCGGAGCCGTCCAGCATCGCTTCGGTTTCGCGGTTGGGCGAGGCGACCGAGCCGGAATCGAGGTGGTCGCGGCCAATGACGATCGGCGCCTTGAGTTCGCCCGACCGCACCATTTCGTTGAACGCGAGGCCCAGCCGGTGGCGGTCGCCCAAGCCGACCCAGCAGATACGCGCCGGCAGCCCCTGAAACTGGATACGCTCACGCGCCATGTCGAGCCAGCGGTGCAGGTCGGGCGCGTCGGGCATCAGCTCCTTGACCTTGGCGTCGGTCTTGTAAATGTCCTCCGGATCGCCTGACAGCGCCACCCAGCGGAACGGCCCGACGCCGCGGCAGAACAGCGGGCGGATGTACGCGGGCACGAAGCCGGGGAAGTCGAAGGCGTTCTTGACGCCATGGTCGAACGCCACCTGGCGGATGTTGTTGCCATAGTCGAACGTCGGGATGCCCATTTTGGCGAAGTCGAGCATTGCCTGCACGTGCACCGCCATCGACGCCGAGGCGGCGGCAATGACGGCGGCCGGATCGGCCTCGCGCGCAGCGGCCCATTGGTCGAGCGTCCAGCCGCGCGGCAGATAGCCATTGAGCGGATCATGCGCCGAGGTCTGGTCGGTGACGGCGTCGGGGCGGATGCCGCGTTCGACCATTTCGGGGAACACGTCTGCCGCATTGCCGAGCAGCCCAACCGACACCGCGCGGCCCTCGGCATGCGCCTTGGCGATGATGTCGAGCGCGTCATCGAGGCTGTCGGCGCGGACATCGAGATAGCCCGTCGCCAGCCGCATTTCGATGCGGCTCGGCTGGCATTCGACGGCGAGGCATGACGCGCCCGCCATCGTCGCGGCGAGTGGCTGCGCGCCGCCCATGCCGCCAACGCCGGCGGTCAGAATCCAGCGGCCCGCAAGGTTGCCGGCATAGTGCTGGCGGCCCATTTCGACGAAGGTTTCGTAGGTGCCCTGCACAATGCCCTGCGAGCCGATGTAGATCCAGCTGCCCGCGGTCATCTGGCCGTACATCATCAGGCCGGCCTTATCGAGTTCATGGAAATGGTCCCAGGTCGCCCAGTGCGGGACGAGGTTCGAGTTGGCAATCAGCACGCGCGGCGCGTCCTTGTGCGTCTGGAACACGCCGACGGGCTTGCCCGATTGCACCAGCAGCGTTTCGTCGTCTTCGAGGCGCCGCAACGTTGCGACGATGCGGTCATAGCTTTCCCAGTCGCGCGCGGCGCGGCCGATGCCGCCGTAAACCACCAGTTCCTCGGGGCGCTCGGCGACTGCTGCGTCAAGGTTGTTCATCAGCATGCGCAGCGGTGCCTCGGTCAGCCAGCTTTTGGCGCTGAGCGTCGTACCCTGCGGGCTGCGGATGTGACGGCTGTTGTCGAGGCGGGTCATGACGGCTCCTTGGTGGCCCAGTTCAGGCAGGCGGAGAGAATGGTCTTGAGCGTCGCCACCATCGGCTCGGCGCGGGCGGCGTCGTACGCCGGCGGCCAGTTGTCGGCGTCGGGGGTGGCGGGTTCGTCGAGATAGCCGCGCATCGCGAGTTCCATCTGCACGGCATGGACGCCGGCGCGCGGATTGCCGTGGTGGCGCGTTGTGTAGCCGCCCTTGAAGCGACCGTTGAAGATTTGGCTCGGCCCCGAAGCACCGGCAACGGCAGCAGCGAGGCCGGGATCGCAGCTGGCGCCGCTGTTGGTGCCGATGTTGAACTGCGGCAACTCGCCGTCGAACAACCGTGGCACGTGCGAGCGGATCGAGTGCGCGTCATACAGCACGACGCGCGGGTGGAGGGCGCGCAGCCGCGTGCATTCTTCGGTCAGCGCGGCGTGATACGGCGCGTGCCAGCGAATGCGGCGGCGTTCGATTTCGGCGGCATCGGGGTCGAGGCCGGGGCGATAGAGTGCCGCGCCGTCGAAGGTTTCGGTCGGGCACAGCCCGGTGGTCACCTGCCCCGGATAAAGCGAAACCCCCGACGGATCACGATTGGCATCGATGACGCTGCGCGAAATCGCGGTGTGCACCACCGTCGCGCCCATCGCCGCGGCAAAGCCGTAGAGCCGGTCGATCCACCAATCGGCATCACGCCGCGCCAGCCACGGCGAGACGAACTGCGGCAACAGGTCGGCGGCAATCGCGGTGCCGGTGTGCGGCAGCCCGATGACCAACGGCGCGTCGCCGCGCGTGACGGTCAGCCACGCGGTCGTCATGCCAGCACCGGCGCGGCGACGCCGGCGGCCGCCACCAGCCTGGTGACGGCGCCGTCGGCGATCAGCGCGCTCGCGGCGGCGATGTCGGGGTGGAAATAGCGGTCCTCGCCCAATGTCGGCACTTTTGCCCGCAACGTGCCGCGCAAGGCTTCGAGAACCGCGCTGCTCGTCAGCCCGCCGTGAAAGTCGCAGCCCTGCGCTGCCGCCAGCCACTCGATTGCCAGCACGCCGCGCAGATTGTCGGCCATCGCCAGCAACCGCCGTGCACCGTGCGCCGCCATCGAGACATGGTCTTCCTGGTTTGCCGAAGTCGGGATCGAATCGACGCTGGCCGGATAGGCGCGCTGCTTGTTCTCGCTGACCAGCGCCGCCGCCGTCACCTGCGGGATCATGAACCCCGAATTGAGACCGGGGCGCGGCGTCAGGAACGCCGGCAGCCCCGACAGCGCCGGGTCAACGAGCATTGCGACGCGGCGCTCGGCGAGCGAACCGATTTCGCACAGCGCCAGCGCCAGCATGTCGGCGGCAAACGCCACCGGCTCGGCGTGGAAATTGCCGCCCGACAGCACGCTGTCATTTTCGGCAAACACCAGCGGATTGTCCGACACGCTGTTGGCTTCGATGCCGAGCGTCGCCGCCGCCTGGCGCAGCAGGTCGAGCACCGCGCCCATCACCTGCGGCTGGCAGCGCAGGCAATAGGGGTCCTGCACGCGCTCGTCGCCCTCGGCATGGCTGGCGCGGATTGCCGACCCCGCCATCAGTGCGCGCAGCGTCGCGGCGGTTTCGATCTGCCCGGCGTGGCCGCGCAAAGCGTGGATGCGCGGGTCGAACGGCGTGTCCGAACCCTTCGCGGCCTCGGTCGACAGCGCGCCGGTGGCGAGCGCGGCGGTGAACAGCGCCTCCGCCTCGAACAGCCCGGCGAGCGCATAGGCGGTACTGAACTGCGTGCCGTTGAGCAACGCGAGGCCTTCCTTGGGGCCGAGCGTCAGCGGCGCGAGGCCGGCCGCGGCCAATGCCTTGTCGGCGGGCATGCGAACCCCGCGCACAAACACCTCGCCGACGCCGAGCATGGCGGCCGCCATGTGCGACAGCGGCGCAAGGTCGCCCGACGCACCGACCGAGCCTTGCGCCGGCACCAGCGGCAGAAT
>CALMPZ010000216.1 GCA_937871645.1 uncultured Polymorphobacter sp. | reverse complement strand
TGGTGCTGCCGCCGCCGGCGCTGCTGGTGCCGCGCTTTGTGGCCGTGCAGCGGGGGCCGCTGCTGACGCGCTATCCCGGCATGGCAGCGGCGATTGCGGCGGCCGCCGCCGCACACCCCGGCAAGCTGCCGATTGTCCATGACAACGGCATCTGGGCGCCGTCGAACATTGCGGTATATCGCGCCGTCGCGGCGCAGCGCCTGCGCTATGTCATCAGCCCGCACGGCATGCTCGAGCCTTGGGCGATGGCCTATCATGCCGGCCGCAAGAAGCTCGCGTGGTGGGCGTATCAGCGCCGCGCGCTGGCAGGTGCGGCGGGACTGCTGGCGACTGCCGAACCCGAACGCGCCGCTATCCGCAAACGGTTCCCGCGCACCCCGATCGCGGTCATCGCCAACGGCATCGATTGCCCGGCGCTGCCGCCCGCCACCGACCCGGCGTCGAAAACCGTCCTGTTCATGTCGCGGCTGCACCCGAAGAAGAACCTGATCGGGCTGCTCGATGCCTGGGCGGTAATCTGCGCGGCGCCGCAGTTCGCCGGCTGGAGCCTCGAAATCGCCGGCCCTGACGAAGGCGGCCACCGTGCCGAAGTCGAACGCCATGTCGCGCGGCTCGGGCTGGACGCGCGCGTCAGTTTCACCGGCCATGTCGAGGATGCTGACAAGCCGGCGCTGTTCGCGCGGGCCGCGGTCTTCATCCTGCCGAGCTTTTCCGAAAACTTCGGCATTGTCGTTACCGAAGCACTCGCGGCAGGGCTGCCGGTCATCGCCACGCACGGCACGCCCTGGGACGAACTGCCGGCGCAGCGTTGCGGCTGGTGGGTCGCGCCGACACCGGCAGCGCCTGCCGATGCGCTGCAGGCAGCGCTGGCGCTCGACCCGGCGGCGCGCCGGGCGATGGGCGAAGCCGGCCATGGCTGGGTGGCGCGCAGCTTCGGCTGGGACAAGATTGCGGCTGCGACCGCTTCATTCTATCGCTGGCTCGAACATGGCGGCAGGGAGCCCGATTTTGTCGACGTCTGAACGTGTGCCGCGGACGCTGGTGGTGCTGTCGGCGGGCAACAAGCTGGCGCGGCTGCTGTGGGCGGTGGTCTATGTGCTGCTCTATCGCCCGTCGCCGCGGCCGCTGCACGGCTGGCGCCGGCTGCTGCTGCGGCTGTTCGGCGCGCGCATCGGCGCCGGCGTGCATCCGTATCCGCGCGCGCGCATCTGGGCGCCGTGGAATCTGGTGATGGAGCCGGGGTCGGGCCTTGCCGATGATGTCGATTGCTACAGCGTGGCGCTGATCCATATCGGCCGCGAGGCCACCGTCAGCCAGTACAGCTATCTGTGCACTGCCAGCCATGATCCCGATGTGCCGGGCCTGCCGCTCGTCGCCGCACCGATCCGCATCGGCGACCGCGCCTGGGTCGGCGCCGATGTGTTCGTCGCGCCCGGCGTCAGCATCGCCGAAGGTGCCGTGGTCGGCGCGCGCTCGACGGTGCTGAACAACGTCGCCGCCGGCGAGATCGTCGGTGGCGCGCCGGCGCGCTTCATCCGCCGCCGCGCCGATGCGGGCTGGCGCTGACGCCGTGGCCAGCCTGACCGTCATCATTCTGGCGCACAACGAAGCGCGCCACATCGCACGCGCCATCGCCAGCGTCGCCGGTGTCGCGCAGCGCATCGTCGTTGTCGACAGCGGCTCGGACGACGGCACGCGCGACATTGCCACCGCGCATGGTGCAGATGTGCTGCAGAACCCGTGGATTAACTATGCGACGCAGTTCAACTGGGCGATCGACCATGCAGCGGCGGCGACCGACTGGATCATGCGGCTCGATGCCGACGAAATCGTCACGCCCGAACTCGCGGCAACGCTGGCCGGGCTCGACGCGCAAACCGCCACCGGGCTGACGGTCAACCGCCAGATCCATTTCCTCGGGCGCTGGATCCGCTGGGGCGGCATCTATCCGGTGCGCGCGCTGCGCGTCTGGCGGACGGGGCGCGGGCGCTGCGAGGATCGCTGGATGGACGAACATATCCTGGTGGACGGCGCGGTAGTGCATGTCGACGGCGACATCGCCGACATCAACCTCAACTCGGTGACGTGGTGGACGCAGAAGCACAACGGCTATGCGACGCGTGAGGCCATCGATGAGCTGCTGCGCGCAACCCGCGCCGATTCGGCGGCGGCGGGCGACATCGGCCGGCAGGCCGGCGTCAAGCGCTGGGTCAAGCGCAACGTCTATGCGCATCTGCCGCTCGGCGGCCGGGCGTTTGCCTATTTCATCTATCGCTACTTCATCCTGCTTGGCTTTCTCGATGGCTGGCAGGGTCTGGCGTTCCACGGTCTGCAGGGCGGCTGGTACCGCTTCCTGGTCGATGTGAAGGTCTATGAAATCCGCCAGAACATGCGTAGCCGCGGCGCCAGCCTCGCCGATGTGGTCGCGGCCGATTATGGGCACAGGATCTGATCGCGACCCAATTTTGTTGGATTAGTGGCTAAACTTGTTTCGGCGATGGCGCCGATTCACGCGCAATGCGCGGCGCCCCACCTGATCGCATTAGCCGTCGATGGCGAGCTGCGCGGTCACCGCGGCAGCGACGCGGTCGGCCCAGACACCCCAGTCGAGGCGGGTGTGCGCATCGTCCAGCGCGGCGCGCGACATTTCGGTATAGCGCGCCGGTGACGCGACGATCGCGGCGATGGCATCGGCGAAGGCGTCGGCACCGGCATCGAGCGGCAGCAATTGCCCGGTGATGCCCGACAGCACCGCCGATGGCACGCCGCCAGTGGCGTAGCTGATCGTCGGCAGCCCGCGCGACGCGGCCTCCGCGAACACAATGCCGAAACATTCGGCGCGCGTCGGCAGCAGGAAGAAATTGGCGTCAGCGAACAGCGCTTCGATCCTGGCGCGGCCTTCGGGCGTCGCCTTGCTGACGAAGCCGTGGAATTCGACATTGGAGGGGACGGTGCCGTCAAACGCATCGGCACTCGCACCGACGATGTCGAGCCGGCAATCGATGCCGCGCGCCGTCAGCGCGGCCGCGGTGGCAATCGCCAGCGGGCCGCCCTTGCGGTCGAACTCGATGCCGACGAACAGCAGCCGCAGCGGGCCGTCGGGCAGCTGGCGCGGCGCGGTTTCGGCTGCGGCAATGTTCGAGCCCCATTCGATGATCTGCGTGCGCGCCGGATCGGCGCCATAATCATTCAGCGCCGAATCGCGCGCCCAGGCCGACGGATACAGCGACAGGAACGCCCCCGACACGACCTTGGCCTCGATCGCGTCGGCGGCGCTGCCGTCACCGCCCATGTGCTGCGTGAAGCTGTCATAATAGCCGAGCATCGAGCGCACCGTCGCATCGGCGATATTTACGACGCGGAAGTCATCGACGAGCAGGTGCGCCATCGGGCTCGCCGAAATCGCCAGCACGACGTCGGGCCGCGCCGCCTTGAGCTGCGCCACCAGCCGGCGCCCGGCAAACGCCGTGTAGCCCGCCGAAAAATGATACTCCCAGCGCCCCAGCGCCGCCAGCTTGAGCAGCTTGCCGAACTTGTGGAACCACCACGGCCACGGCGCCTCGACGACGTCGACGACATCGAAGCGGCTTTCGAGCACCTGCAGCATGTGGAACGGGATGCCCGACCAGGTCGCGACATCGCGCGGATTGCCCGAGGTGATGACCGCGACGCGCGGCTTGGCCGCATTCGCCATGATCTCAGCCTTCGGCAAGCAGGCTGTCGAAATAGGCGATGGTGCGCTTGAGGCCGGTTTCGAGGTCGACCTTGGGTTCCCAGCCGAGCGCCGACTTGGCCAGATCGATCACCGGGCGGCGCTGGCGCGGATCATCGGTGGGCAGCGGCTCGTGGATGATTTTGGACTTCGACCCGGTCAGCGCGATGACCTTTTCCGCGAGCTCGATCATCGTGAACTCGCCGGGGTTGCCGAGGTTGACCGGCCCGGTGACGCCGTCGGGGCTGTCCATCAACCGGATGAAGCCTTCGATGAGATCGTCGCTGTAGCAGAAGCTGCGCGTCTGCCTGCCGTCGCCGTAGATGGTGATGGGTTTACCGGTCAGCGCCTGGACGATGAAGTTCGACACGACGCGACCGTCGTTGGGGTCCATGCGCGGGCCATAGGTGTTGAAAATACGCGCCACCTTGATGCGCACCTGGTTCTGGCGGTGATAATCGAAAAACAGCGTCTCGGCACAGCGCTTGCCTTCGTCGTAGCAGGCGCGCGGGCCGATCGGATTGACCTGGCCCCAATAGCTTTCGGGCTGCGGATGAACTTCGGGGTCGCCGTAAACTTCGCTGGTCGACGCCTGGAACACCTTGGCGCCGGTGCGTTTGGCCAGCCCGAGCATGTTGATCGCGCCGTGCACCGAGGTCTTGGTCGTCTGCACCGGGTTGATCTGGTACTGGATGGGAGAGGCCGGGCAGGCGAGGTTGTAGATCTCGTCGACTTCGACATACAGCGGCATCGTCACATCATGGCGCATCAGCTCGAAGCGCTCATGGCCGAACAGATGCGCGATATTGCGCTTGTGGCCGGTGAAGAAATTGTCGAGGCACAGCACGTCATGGCCATCGGCAATCAGCCGGTCACACAGCTGCGAACCCAGAAACCCCGCGCCGCCAGTCACCAGAACGCGTTTTGCCGCAGCGAGCATGAATATCTCCAACGTCTTCAGACATGGCGAGCGGTAGCGGGGGTGCAACGAAGCGTCAACAGAAGAGCCTCCGGCGGGCAGGCCTGAGGCCTGCACCCAATTATTATGCGCTCTTCAAATGGGTGCAGGCCTCAGGCCTGCCC
>CALMPZ010000215.1 GCA_937871645.1 uncultured Polymorphobacter sp. | reverse complement strand
GGCAGCGTCTGCGGCGTCGGGCCGCATGAAGTGCCCGCCGAACTGATCGGCTTCCGTGACGGTCGCGCCTTGTTCATGGGGCTGGCGGCGCTTGGTGCCGTGGTGCCTGGCGCATCGGTGCTGCCGCTCGGTTCGGAGCCGCGCGCGCAGGTCGGCGCGGCCTTGTTCGGGCGGATCATCGACGGCAGCGGCCGGCCGCTCGACAATGGCCCGCGCATTGCGACTTCGGCATTTTGGCCGCTCGAAGCCGCTGTCGGCAATCCGCTGCGCCGGTCGAGCGTGACCCGCCCGATTGATGTCGGCGTGCGCGCCATCAACGGGCTGCTGACGCTCGGCGTCGGCCAGCGCGTCGGCATCATGGCGGGCAGCGGCGTCGGGAAGTCGGTGTTGCTCGGCATGATGGTGCGCAACGTCACCGCCGATGTCGTTGTGGTCGCGCTGATCGGCGAACGCGGGCGCGAAATTTCGGATTTCGTCGCGAGCCAGCTCGATGACGTGGCGCGCGCCCGGACGATCATCGTCGCAGTCGCCGCCGATGAGGCACCGCTGCTGCGAGTCCGCGGCGTCATGCGCGCCACCGCGATTGCCGAATATTTCCGGTCGCTCGGGCGCTCGGTAGTGCTGATCGTCGACAGCCTGACGCGCGTCGCGCATGCGCAGCGCGAGATCGCCCTGGCGCTGGGTGAAACGCAAGGGTCGCGCGGCTATCCGGCGTCGGCACTGGCGCTGCTGCCGCGGCTGATCGAACGCGCCGGCAACGACGGCGCCAGCGGCGGCGCAATTACCGCGATCTACACCGTGCTGGCCGACGGCGACGACATGAACGACCCGGTCGTCGATACCGCGCGCGGTGTGCTCGACGGGCACATCGTGCTGTCGCGCGGCGTCGCGCAGCGCGGGCTGTATCCGGCCATCGACATTTCCGCATCGGTCAGCCGCGTCATGGCCGACATCGTCACCCCCGAACATGGTCGCGCCGCCGCGCGCTTCCGCCGCGCGCATGCGCTGGTCGAGGAGAACCGCGATCTGGTGCTGATGGGTGCCTATAGCCACGGCGCTGACCCCGAGCTCGATGTCGCACTGGCGCTGCGGGCAACGATGGAGGCCTATCGCACGCAGCCGCGCGATCAGGTTTGCGGCATGGATGAAGCCGTCGATAGCCTCGGCCGCGCCGGCTTTGCCGACGAGCCCGATGATGCCGTCGTCGCAGCAGGCGCAGCATGAGCCCCGCCGAACGCCGTCTCGCGCGTTTGCTGGCCGTGCGGCGCGTGCGCCTGCAGGCCGCGGGACGACGACTGGCTGCCGCATCGGCGGTGGTGACGCAGTTGCAGACGACTACAGCGCGCATCGAGCGACTGCGCGACGACCTTGGCCTGCCGGTGCAGTTGCTGACCGGCTATGAGGCCAAGGCGCTGACCGCAGCGCGTGCGTTGCTTGGCGATGCCAACGCCCGCCAACGCATCCGCACCGCCGAAGCGCTGAAACGTCGCGCCGGCGCCGCTGCTGCCGTCAGCGCCGATCACGCCGCTGCCGATGCTGTCGAGCGCGCCATCGAACGCGCCCGCGACGCACAACCCGTTCGCCGGGAGCCAAAGTGATGAATGTTATGCCGCTCGCACTGTTCGATGTCGTGGCGCCGGAAGTGCTGCCGCAAGGCGCACCGGCGCCGCTGCCCTTTGCTGCATTGCTGATGGCAGCTACGCCGGTTGCCGCGACACCGGCGGCAGCGGTACCCGAGGTCGTGACACCGGTTGCACCGGCGGCAGTGGCACAGGCCGCATTAGCACCGGAGACAGGGGCGCACAGGGCGGTGGCAATCGAGGCCGCGCCTGTGGCCACTGGAGCGCCTCCGGTCTTGCTGATTGAATATCCGCTGCCGCCAGCCCAGTCGACACAGCGCTTGCAGCCGCAGCCGCAAACGTTCTCGGCGCAAAGGCCAGCGTCCAGCGAGCCGCCAAGCCCCCGCCGCGTTGCCGCGCCAGATGCGGATTTGCCGGTGGCTTTGGCGGCAGACGCCGACGCTGACGTGGATGTTGCCGAGAAACGCGCCCCGCCTGAAGAGCGGCGCGCGGAACCCGACGCGCCGCTTGCGGTGGCGGATATTGCGGTGCAGCCGCACACTGCCAATCGCAACGCATTGCCGCGGGCCTTGGCGCTGTCCGCTGTGCCGGTGGGGCAACCCGCTGAAGCCGGGGCAGTGCTGCCCGAGGCCCCTGTGCAGTCCCGGCGGCAAAGTCCCGAGCGGCGTTTGGCGCAGAACGGTCCTGACCTGGTGGCGGTGACAGAGCCAGTGCCTTTGCCGAAAATACCCGTCGCCGTGCCAATGCCGGTGCCGGTGGCATCCGCCGCTCCCGCAGCGCCCGCGGCTGCGCCGCAGCCCGCCGCAGAACCCGTTGCAGCACGCCAGCCGTTGGCGACCCCTGCGCAAGCCGCAGCCGTCGCCCCGCTGGTATCTGCCGCGCCCGCGCCCGACCTGTCGTGTCTGGCCGTGCCGGCGCAGGTGCAGGTAGCCGCGGCGACGATCGTCTCACAGTCGCCTATCGGCGTGACGGCCGACGAGGCGCCTGTCGAAGCGACGCCCCCCGAATTACCGACACAACGCAAGGCCGCCGATCCGGTTGCCGTCAGCGCCGCGCAAAATCCGGCCGTTGCTGCCGCGCCAGCCCCGTCAGCCGGTCGCACCGCATTGATGCCACCGCGCGAAGCCATAGCCCGCCCTGTCGTGCAGGCCGTGCCGCCGCGTCTCAAGGAAGCGGTGGCGCAGTCGCTGCCGCCGCAGCGCGACGAGCCGGTGGCGCAGCGCCGGATGCCGCCGCGTCCGATGCCGCAGCAGATCGCCGACATCGCTGCCGCGCCGCCAGCGCTCCAGCAGCCCGACATCCCTGAGCCTGTCGCAACGCTGCCGCGCGCCGTTGCGGCGCCAGCGGCACGCGAGCCGACCCAGGTCGAAACCGAGGCACTCGGCAACGTCACGATTGCGCTCGACCGGCGAGATGCGGCGCTGC
>CALMPZ010000214.1 GCA_937871645.1 uncultured Polymorphobacter sp. | reverse complement strand
TCACCGGCTGGTTCGCCAGGCCGTAAGCGCGGATCAGATTGACCGTCGGCGTCGTCCACAACGGATCGGCCGCCACTGCCGCAGTCAGTTCGGTGATGGCGTGGCTGACCTGGCCGTTGTCCATCATCACCTTGCCGAGCAGCATCCGCGCTTCGGAGTTGTTCGGCCGCAGCTTGACCGCGCGCGTGAGCGCGGCAATCGCACCGGGCGGGTCATTCAGCGAAATCAGCACATTGCCGAGCGCCGCATAGCCTTCCGACAGTCGCGGATCGAGCCCCACCGCACGTTCAGCGTCGCGTCGCGCGTCGGTCAGCGCCGGCTGCAGCGGCAAATCGCCATACAGCGTCAGCAGCACCAGCGCCGTCGCGCGCGCGGCATAGGCCGGCGCGTAGTTCGGCGCCGCTGCCACCGCCGTGTCGGCGAGCACGCGCGCGCGCTGCAGCGCATCGGCCTGGCGCGTGCGGATCAGCTGGCGCGCCACCAAAATGTCTTCGTAAACGCGCGGCGGCACGCTGCTCGCATCGGCATGTGCGGCCTTGCCGTCACCGCTCGCCGGCCCCGCCAGCTGCGCCGCCACCGCCGCCGCCACCTCTTCCTGCACCGCGAGCACATTGGCTTCGCTGCGGTCGAAGACCTGCGACCAGATTTCGGCACCGTCTTTGGTATCGATCAGCCGGACCGAGACTTTGACCCGCCCGCCGGAGTCGGCGCCGCCGCCGCGTACCGAGCCTTCGAGCAGCCGCGTGACCCCGAACTTGCTGCGCAGATAGGCCGGGTCGCCGGCCTTGTCGCGCATCGCCCAGGCGGTGGTGCGGCCGAGCACCTTGAGCCGCGTATCGGTCGCCAGCGTGTCGAGAATCTCCTCGGCCAGCCCTTCGGCAAAATAGGCCTCGCCCTTCGCTGCCGACATGTCGAGGAACGGCAGCACCGCGACGACCGGCTTGTCATCGCTGCTTGTGAATTTCGGCGCCAGCATCTGCCAGCCGAGCACCGTGGCCGCGACCAACGCCACCAAACCGATCAGCCACGGCAACAGTTTGGGCGTCGCGCGCGCCACCTTGGCCGCCGGCTCGAGCGGCAAGGCGCTGGCGACACGTTCAACCGCGCGCACCAGTTCGGCGGCACCCGCGGGCTTGCGCTCGCGCCCCTGCGACAGATCGATGGCGTGGAGCTGGCGGAACCCCAGCGGCGGCGGTGTGCCATCGAGCAGCACCGGCACCAACCGGTTGCGGTCGCGGCCGGCGCCCGCTTCATCGAGTACCCATGCCGATTTGACTGACGCCGCCGACCAGGCGACGACCACGACATCGGCGGCATCGAGCTCGCGCGCGATATCGGCAGCGAACGCCGAACCCGCCTCGATCGCGGTATCCCACCATAATTGATGCCCGGCCGCCGTCAGCGCCGCCGCCATGCGCGCCACACGTGCGCGGTCAACCCGTGCATACGACAGGAATACCCGAGGTTTGGTCGGTACTGGTTCGGTCAAAATCGCCCCTTCCGCGATTTCCTAGCATAGATTGGTTGACAGCGTTCGCCAAACATTCCGCGCTGCGGCAGGCGATTTGAAGAGCCTCCGGCGGGCAGGGGTGACCCCTGCACCCGATTGAATAGAGCTACCGT
>CALMPZ010000213.1 GCA_937871645.1 uncultured Polymorphobacter sp. | reverse complement strand
CGAATCGGTCGGCCGCGCCGAGGTGCTGGCGGACGCCTATAAATCGACGCGCCGCGGCGGCCGCACCATCACCGTCGGGCTGCCCAACCCCGCCGAAATGCTCGAAATCCCCGCCGTTTCGCTCGTCGGCGACGGCAAGACATTGATGGGCAGCTACATGGGCTCGTCGATCCCGTCGCGCGACATCCCGCGCTACATCGCGCTATGGCGCGCCGGCCGGCTGCCCGTCGAACGACTGCTGACCTCGACGTCGCCGCTGTCGGAGATCAACCACCTGCTCGACGAACTCGCCAGCGGGCGTGCGATCCGGCAGGTGATGCTGCCGTGATGACGGAGGGGTGCGCCGAAAGACGAAGAAAAGCGCCTCCGGCGGGCAGGCCTGAGGCCTGCACCCATTTGATATTATCCGTTCGTCATCCCGGCGAAAGCCGGGACCCAGCTTTCTTTTCACCGGCAGCAAGAACAAGCTGGGTCCCGGCCTTCGCCGGGATGACGATGTTTCCTTCAATCGGGTGCAGGCCGCCAATTGGCTTGCAAAGACTGGCCTGCCCGACGGAGGCTCTTCGCTTCCTGCCATGACCATCATCCCCCCGCCTTCTTCGCAAATCCAGCACCTCGACCCTGACCTGCTGCTGCGCGCCTATGGTGCCGGCATGTTCCCGATGGGCGAAACGCGCGCGGCGCCCGATGTGTTCTGGGTCGAGCCCAAGATCCGCGGCGTGTTGCCGCTCGATGGTTTCCACCTGCCGCGTTCGCTCGCCAAGGTCATCCGCGCCGACCGGTTCGAGGTGACGGTCGACCGCGCTTTCGGCGATGTCATGGCGGGCTGCGCGGCCGCCGCCGAGGGCCGCGAGGAAAGCTGGATCAACGCGACGATCACCGAGGCCTATACCGAGCTGTTCGACCGCGGCGCGGCACATTCGGTCGAATGCTGGCAGCACGGCAAACTCGTCGGCGGGCTCTACGGTGTCAAGATCGGCGCGGCGTTTTTCGGCGAAAGCATGTTCACCCGCGTCCGCGATGCCTCCAAGGTGGCGCTGGCGCATCTGGTGGCGCGGCTGCGTTTTGGTGGCTTCACCCTGCTCGACACGCAGTTTTTGACCGAACACCTCAGCCACTTCGGCGCCAAGGCGGTCCCGCGTGCGGCCTACCGCGGGCTGCTGGCGTCGGCGGTCGCCGGCTCGGGGGATTTCGGCGCACTCGACGCGCGCTTCGGCGACTTGTCGCCCGATCCGGGGCGCGAGGCGACCACCGTGTCGGGGCCGGTCGCAGGGAAAGTCATCGTGCAGCTTTTGACCCAGACGTCGTAGCGCGGGTTCTGCAGCGGGTTGAGCGACGAACTTTCGGCGAACATCCAGCCCGAATAGATGCGCTTGCGCGACGTCGCCGATGCCACTTCGTCGATCTGCAGGAACGCCGCAGTCTGCTTCTGCTCCCATTCGGGAGTGGTTTCGCAGGCGCGCATGCGGATCAGCAGCGACCCGAACGCCAGCGTCTGGCCGGGTTTGATGGCAAACGCCTGCGACTTGCCGGTACGCTTGTCGAGCGCCATCAGCTCCGCGACGCGTTCGCTGACCGGCGTCGGCTGCGCGACGGTTGGGGCAGATTTGGCGGGTGCGGGCTTCGCGGTGGGTGCAGCATTCGGGGCGGCGGGTACCGCCGCCGGTGCGGCTTGCGCCACGGCTGCCGCTGCCGCCAGCGCCAGGATGATACTCACGGCTGCGGCGCTGCGGCGGGTGCGGGATCGCTGCTGCCGGTCTTGTTGATGACCGATCCGATCAGCCCCATCAGGTCGGTGGCGCCCTGCGTGTCGGTGATTTCATCGCCGGGGCGCAGCATGTCGGGCTCGCCGCCGGGCACCAGCGAAATATAGCTGCCGCCCAAGATGCCTTCGGAGGTAATCGCCGCGCTGGTGTCGATCGGCAGCTTGAGCGCATCGTCGACGCGCATCGTCACAACCGCCTGATAGGTCTTGGGGTCGAGCTTCTGCGCCGAAACCACGCCGACCTTGATCCCCGATACGCGGATGTCGGTGCCCGGCGTGATGCCGGTGGCATTGGGAAAGCGCGCAAGCACCGCATAGCCGGCGCGGCTGTCGGCGCTGGTCCGGCCATAGGCGAACACGACGAACCACACCGCCACGGCAATCACCAGCGCGCCGATCAGCGCCTCGACGACGTTCTCGCGCAGCGTCGCTATCATTTATTCGGGGCTCCAGGCTTCATAGTCGCCGGTGGCGCGGGCGCGGTGGCCGCCAACCCCCAGGCTGCCCGACGGCACATGGGCATGGCCGGTGCCGGTCAAATTGGGCTGCCACGGCTTTTCCCAGACACGCGGCTTGAGCGGCGCTTCATCGGGCGTCGTATCGACGGTCTTGTGCAGCCACTGATGCCATTCGGGCGGCACACGCGTCGCTTCGGGTACACCATTATAGATGACCCAGCGCTGCTGCGGTCCCTTCAGGCCGGGCTTCGAGGCGTAGTAGATATTGCCCTGGTCATCGCGACCGACCTCGGCACCGCGGCGCCACGTCATGAAGCGCGTGCCATACGTCGGCCCGTTCCACCAGGTAAAAATATCGAGAAGCAAACCCATGCGCGACGCCTTTGGCGAAATCCGACCAATCGCCGCCGTTAGAGCCCGAAATCGTGCAAAAGTGCAAGCACCAACCGCCCATGCAGTCGCCAGTCGCTACGGCTTGGGCAGCTTGTAGCTCACCATGTCACCGGGTCTCAGCCCGATGCGCGCGGCCTCGCCGCCGTTGAGCTCAAGCACAGCGCGCGCCGGCACCTGCGAGCTGATGATGTCGCGCGACATCGGCTTGGCGTCGGCGGCGATGCCCGCCACCTTGCCGTCATCGCCGATGAACACCAGGTCGAGCGGCAGCCAGGTGTTTTCCATCCAGAACGTCATCACGCGCGGCGTGGCGAACGGAAACAGCATGCCGTGGTCCGCCGCCATCGTGCGCCGGTA
>CALMPZ010000212.1 GCA_937871645.1 uncultured Polymorphobacter sp. | reverse complement strand
TGCCGAGGCGCTTGGCAAATACCCGGGCGATGTCGTGCACTGCGGTCAGCCCGCAGGCGAAGCGCTGCATTTCGGGGCTGAGCAATTCATACGCCGCCGTCATGTCGGCGAAAAGCGTGTCGCCGCCGACGTCGGGCACTTCGATGGCGCGCAGGATCGAGCCCAGCGACGGCTTCTCGCGCCAGGTGACATCGGAGTGCCAGCTGTTTTCGCGGCCGCGGCTGTTGGGGCCGTGTTCGATGCGCAGCACCTCGCGCACGGCCTGGTCCTTGGGTGTCGCGGGGTGGATCTCGAGCTCGCCGAAGGCGCGGGCGAAAGCGATGTGCTGCGCGCTGGTCAGCGTCTGGTTACGGAAGAACACGACCTTGTGGCGCAGCAGCGCAGCACGCACGCCGGCCACCATCGCTTCATCGAAACGCGCGAGATCGACGCCGTGGATTTCGGCACCGATACACGGTGTCAGCGGCCGGATATCGAACGCGGCAGGCGCCGCATCGGCGCGCATGGCTGGCTTTGGCATGGCAGTCTCCCCACACCATGCTGGCACAGCCGCGATGCAACGACAAGCCGGCTAGGCGGCGAGCCGCAGTTCCATGCGGTCCCAGATTTCCACGAGCGCCCTGGTCAGCGCTTCCATCATCGCGGTGTCATGGAACGGGCCTGGCGTGAAGCGCAGCCGCTCGGTGCCGCGCGGGACGGTCGGGTAATTGATCGGCTGGACGTAGATGCCGTATTCGATCAGCAGGATATCGCTGATGCGCTTGGCCTTGACGGGGTCGCCGACCATCAGCGGCACGATGTGCGTGGTGGACGCCATTACAGGCAGGCCAGCATCGCTGAACATCGCCTTGAGCGCCGCGGCATTGGCCTGCTGGGCTTCGCGCGGGGCGTTGTTTTCCTTGAGGTGGCGAACGCTCGCCAGCGCACCGGCGACGAGCACCGGCGACAACGACGTCGTGAAAATGAACCCCGGCGCATAGCTGCGGATGACATCTACGATGGTCTGCGAGGCGCTGATATAGCCGCCCATGACGCCAAACGCCTTGCCGAGCGTGCCTTCGATGATCGTCACGCGGTCGGCGACGCCGTCACGTTCGGAAATGCCGCCGCCGCGCGCGCCGTACATGCCGACAGCATGGACTTCGTCGAGATAGGTCAGCGCGCCGTATTTGTCGGCGAGGTCGCAGAACGCCGCGATCGGCGCGACATCACCGTCCATCGAATAGACGCTTTCGAACGCGATGAGCTTGGGCACATCGGCGGGTTCGGCGGCGAGCAATTCTTCCAGATGCGCGACATCGTTGTGACGGAAGATACGCTTGGGCGCGCCCGAGTTCTGGATGCCGGCGATCATCGAGGCATGGTTCAGTTCGTCGGAGAAGATCACGCAGCCCGGCAGGATCTTCGCCAAGGTCGCCAGGCTCGCTTCGTTCGAGATATAGCCGCTGGTGAACAGCAGCGCGGCTTCCTTGCCGTGCAATTCGGCAAGCTCGGCTTCGAGATCGAGGTGGTAATGCGTGTTGCCGCCGATGTTGCGCGTCCCGCCCGAGCCGGCGCCGACGTCGTGCAGCGCGGCTTCCATCGCCGAAATCACCGTTTCGTGCTGGCCCATGCCGAGATAGTCGTTCGAGCACCAGACGGTGATCGGCCGCGCGCCATTATGGCCGGCAAAGCAGCGCGCATTGGGATAGCTGCCCTTGTTGCGCAG
>CALMPZ010000211.1 GCA_937871645.1 uncultured Polymorphobacter sp. | reverse complement strand
GGCGGCATCCCCGGCGATGCCTCGGCCGAGCAGATGGAGCTGATTGCCGACCTCGCGGCCAAATACAGCTTCGACGAAATCCGCGTCACGCACAGCCAGAACCTCGTGCTGGCGGACGTGCGCAAGGACCAGCTGCACGCGCTGTGGAGCGCCTTGAACGCCGCTGATCTGGCGACGCCGAACCTCGATCTGGTCACCGACATCATCGCCTGCCCCGGCCTCGACTATTGCGCGCTCGCCAATGCGCGCTCGATCCCGGTGGCGCAGTCGATTGCGCTGCGCTTCGCCAACCTCGACCGTCAGCACGATATCGGCGAGCTCAAGATCAAGATTTCGGGCTGCATCAACGCCTGTGGCCACCACCACGCCGGCCACATCGGCATCCTCGGCGTCGACCGCAAGGGCGAGGAATCGTACCAGCTGTCATTGGGCGGCTCGGGTGCCGAAGACACCAGCCTCGCCAAGATTCTCGGCCCCGGCTTTTCCGAAGAGGGTGTCGTTGATGCCGTCGAAAAGGTCATCGAAGCTTACCGCAGCCTCAGGCTGAATCCTGAAGAGCGCTTTTTGGATGCGTATCGCCGCGTCGGTGCCGAGCCGTTCAAGGAGGCCGTATATGGTTGATGTTCAGGATAGCGTGAAGCTGGCGCAGAACCCGCATCCGCGTGCGACGCCGGCCAGTGTGACGGTGCTGCGCTGGCGCGACGACGTCGCGTTCGACGGTCCGGTCGTGGCTTTTGCCGACTTCGGCGCCGACAGCAACGCCGCTGCGGTGCGTGTCGATCCGGCTGACGATGCGCGTGCACTGGTGCCGCATCTGGCGCGGCTGCGGCTGATCGAGGTCAGCTTCCCCAAGTATCGCGACGGTCGCGGTTATTCGGCGGCGCGCATCCTGCGCGAAGCCGGCTACACCGGCGAACTGCGTGCGGCGGGCGATGTGCTGGTCGACCAGATCAACTTCATGCGCCGCGTCGGCTTCGACAGCTTCGCCCCGGCCAAGCCGCTCAACCCCGACGATGTCGCCGCCGCGCTGGCCCGCTTCCCCCATGTCTACCAAAAGGCCGCCGATGCCGCAGCGCCGGTCTGGGCGCTGCGTCATGGCTAGCCGCGCGGTCGACATTATCGATACGGCACCGGCGTTCACGCAGGCCGAAGTCGACGCGCTCAACGCACGCTTTGACGGCGTCGCGACCGATGTCTGGCTGCCCGAACTGCTGAACGAACTGCACGGCCGCGTCGCGGCGGTGTCGTCGTTCGGGACGGAGTCGGCGGTGCTGCTGCATCTCGTCGCCGCTATCGACAAGGCGGTGCCGGTGATCTTCGTCAACACGCAGAAGATCTTCGGCGAAACGCTCGCCTACCGCGACGAGCTCGCCGAAAAGCTCGGGCTGCTCGACTTGCGCGAATACCGCCCCGACCCGCGCATCCTGGCCGACAAGGACGCGACCAGCCTGCGCTGGAGCTATGATCCCGACGGCTGCTGCGACATCCGCAAGGTCGAACCATTGCGCCGCGCGCTGGCGGGTTTCGATGCGTGGATTTCGGGCCGCAAGGGCTTCCAGACGGGCCGCGGCGGCCTGCCGAAGTTCGAGCTCGATGAAGGCCGGCTGAAGATCAACCCGCTCGCCGACTGGGACAAGGACCGCATCAGCGCGCACTTCGTCGCCGCCGAACTGCCGCCGCATCCGCTGGAGAGCCAGGGCTATCCGTCGATCGGCTGCGTGCCATGCACATCGAAGGTGCTGCCCGGCGAAGACCCGCGCGCCGGCCGCTGGCGCGGCTGGGACAAGAACGAGTGCGGGATTCACGCACCGGCGGACGATCCGGCGTTTTAGGTGCCTCCGGCGGGCAGGGCCTTGGGCCCTGCACCCATCGGTATCGGCGCTGCCACAAAG
>CALMPZ010000210.1 GCA_937871645.1 uncultured Polymorphobacter sp. | reverse complement strand
TCGTGAATTTGCGGGGTTTGCCCTAGCGCAATTGTGCGGCGCGGCACAACAGTTCGGGTGAAAGGGCCTCCGGCGGGCAGGGGTGACCCCTGCACCCAAATTTTCAGAATCGCTTCCCCAGCGAAAGCTGGGGTCCATGCGGTGCCGATGGACCCCAGCTTTCGCTGGGGAAACGTGTCGAGACAATTGGGTGCAGGGGTCACCCCTGCCCGCCGGAGGCTCTTAGATCGTCACACTACCGGCAATGACGGTAATGCTGGCGCCGCCGATCCAGATATCGGCGCCGATCTGCTCGACATGGACGCGACCGGCGCGGCCGATGGCGGTGCCTTGCGACGCGAGATAGGGCGAGGTGGCGCGGCCCGACCCGAGCAGCCATTGCGCCAGTCCGGCGTTGAGGCTGCCGGTGACGGGGTCTTCGGGCGAGGCGATGTCGGCGGGGAAGGCGCGGACTTCGAACTGCGCGTCAATATTGTCGGCGGCGGTGCAGCGCGCGACGACGCCGATGTCGAGGCCGGCGAGGAGCGCCTTGTCGGGGCGCAGCGCCAGCACTTCGGCGCGGCTTGCCAGTTCGACACCGAGCCATTCGGGGCCGTTGACCAGCCAGCTTGACGCAACGATGGCGCTTTCCTCGACGCCGAGACCTTTGGCGACGCGCGCCAGCAGGGCGGGTTCGACGGCGTCCGAGCGGATCAGCGGTGGCGCGGCGAACGCGAGGCGGTCGCCGTCACGCCGCAGGCGCACCAGCCCGATACCGCATTGCTGGACGATTTCGGCTGACTTGGGCACGCCGCCCGATGCCAGCCAGACATAGGCGCTGCCGATGGTTGGGTGGCCGGCGAACGGCAGTTCGCGTTCGGTGGTGAAGATACGGACGCGGTAGTCGGCTGCTGGGTCGGTGGGGGCGAGCAGGAACGTCGTTTCGGCGAGGTTGGTCCAGTTGGCGAACGCTGCCATTTCAGCGTCGCTCAGCGCGTCGGCACCGATGACCACCGCGAGCGCATTGCCCTTGAGCGGCGCGCTGGCGAAGACATCGACTTGCTGGAAATCGAAGCGGCGGGTCACGGCGCGTCGTGGCTCGGCTGGCTGCGTGCGACCCAGGGCGCCGACAGGTCCTCGAGCGTCACATCGACGACTTCGAGCGTCAGCCGCAGCGACGCGCCGCCCGAAAAATCGAGCGTCAGAAAATCGCCGTCGAGCGTCATCGCCAGCAGCGCCAGCACCGTGTGCGTCGGGTCATGCGCACCGGCCATGCTGGCCGGCGGCGGCACCGGCCAGCCGCGGCGCTCGACGCGCAGCACATGGTCGATGCGCAATGCCGTGCGGATGCGCGACTGGTCGTGCTGTTCCCAGCGGTAGCGCCCGACGAGCAGCACGAGCCGGTGGCCGCGCGCATCCCAGGCGACGTCGATCGGGCGCACGGTGGCGTCTTGCAGCAGCGATGACAGCAGCGGCAGTTCAGCCGCCTCCTGTGCCAGCAGCAGCAGGCGGGTGTCGGCCAATGCAGTGGTGGGCGCAACGGCGGGCGTGCTCACCCGTCGGAAATCCGTTCGATGTCGGCGCCGACTGCCGAGAGCTTTTCTTCAAGCCGTTCATAGCCGCGGTCGAGGTGATAGACGCGGCTGACGATAGTCTCGCCCTGCGCCGCGAGTCCCGCGAGCACGAGGCTCATCGAGGCGCGCAAGTCGGTCGCCATGACCTGTGCGCCGACCAGCTTGTCGACGCCGCGCACCACGGCCGAACGGCCGCGTACGGTGATGTCGGCGCCCATGCGCGCCAGTTCGGGGACGTGCATGTAGCGGTTTTCGAAGATGGTTTCGGTGAGCAGCGATGCGCCGTCAGCGAGCGCCAGCATCGCCATGAACTGCGCCTGCATGTCGGTCGGGAAGCCGGGGTAGGGCGCGGTTGAGACGGTGATGCCGTGCAGGCCCCCAAACCCGTCACTGCCGCGGCGCACCATCAGGCCACGCGGCGTCGCCTTGGTTTCGATGCCGGCTTCGCGCAGCGCGTCGAACGTCGCGCCAAGCGTTTCGTCCTCGGCGCCGATCAGTTCGATCTCGCCGCCGGTGATGGCGACGGCACAGGCGTAGCTGCCGGTTTCGATGCGGTCGGGCATCACCGCATAGGTCGCGCCGTGGAGTTTGGGGACGCCGGTGATGACCAGCCGCTCGGTGCCGACGCCTTCGATCTTGGCGCCCATGGCAATCAGGCAGCGGCACAGATCGACGATTTCGGGCTCGCGCGCGGCATTTTCGATGATCGATTCGCCCACCGCGAGCACCGCCGCCATAACGACATTCTCGGTGGCGCCGACCGACACCGTCGGGAAGACGTAGCGCCCGCCGCGCAGCCCGCCCTTGGGCGCGACGGCTTTGACATAGCCCGCAGTGACTTCGATTTCGGCGCCGAGGTGTTCGAGCGCCTTCAGATGCAGGTCGATCGGGCGGTTGCCGATGGCGCAGCCGCCGGGCAGCGACACGGTCGCCTCGCCGCAGCGCGCCAGCAGCGGCCCGAGCACGAGGATCGAGGCGCGCATCTTGCGGACGATATCATACGGCGCGACGGTGCTGGTGATGCGGTTGGCGCGCAAGGTCATCACGCGGCCGTATTCGCCGGGGTGCGAGCCTTCGATCGTCGTCGAAACGCCGTGGTTGTTGAGCAGATGCCCGAAGGTATCGATATCGGCCAAACGCGGCAGGTTGCGCAGCGTCAGCGGCTCTTCGCTGAGCAACGCGCACGGCATCAGCGTCAGCGCGGCGTTCTTGGCGCCCGAGATGTGGATGCTGCCCGAAAGCGGCCGGCCGCCGCGAATGATGATCTGGTCCATGACGGCTGGTTTAGCGCGTCATTTCGCCGCGCGATAGCGGGATTGAAGAGCCTCTGCATCGCGTCTTGATCCTCCCCGTCTTCGGGGAGGGGGACCATGCACTTCGCATGGTGGAGGGGTTGGGCGCGCCACCCCTCCATCGCCAAGAGGCGGTCCCCCTCCCCGAAGACGGGGAGGACCTAGAAGGTAGGAATTACCTACCCGTAAACTTCGCCGGGCGCTTTTCGAGGAAGTGCGCGACGCCTTCCTTGAAGTCTTCGGACGCAAAGCTGCCCGCCATGTCGGCGTCGGCGGCGGCGATCGATTCACCCAGCGATTCGAGCTGGCCGTTCCACAGCTCGCGCTTCATTTCGCGCAATGACCGCGGCGACACGTCATTGGCGAGCATCTTGGCATAGGCCATGACGCCGGCTTCGAATTCGGCAGCAGGGAAAACCCGCGTCACCAGCCCGAGCGCCAGTGCTTCGGCGGCATCGACCTTGCGCGATGAAAACAGCAGGTCGGCAGCCGCGGCGAAACCGATCAGGCGCGGCAGCAGCCACGAAATGCCGTGTTCGGCGATCAGGCCTCGTTTGGAAAACGCCGTGGTGAACACCGCGGCGTCCGACGCAAAGCGGATGTCGGTGTACATCGCGTAGACCATGCCGAGTCCGGCGCAGGCGCCGTTGATGGCACCGATGATCGGCTTGGGCACCGAAGGGAACCAGCTGTTCTGCATCCGGAAGTCGGCGCGCGCATTGGGATCGAAATCGCTGGCCCCGCCGGCGCCGGAGCGGGCGGCGGCGCTGCCGCCCTGGATGACCTGCAGCGTGTTCATGTCGGCCCCGGCGCAGAAGCCGCGGCCGGCGCCGGTGAATACGATGACGCGCACGGCGTCGTCGTCGCTGGCAGCGCGCATCGCCGCCTTGACGTCGCGGCCCATCTCGCCGCGCCAGGCGTTGAGCCGGTCGGGGCGGTTCAAGGTGATCACCGCGACGACGTCTTCGACGCGGTACAGAATGTCTTCGTAGGTCATGGCTTCATCCTCACCCAAGTTTGCTGGTTGCAGATAATTGCATACGGAAGCTGGCCGCCATGTCCACGCCGAACTCAAAAACGTGCCAAATTGCGCGCGTTGCGCCGGGTGCCACCCTCGGCAATCTGGTCAGTCTTTACGGGTGTACGCCAATTTGCGCCAACTAGTTTGATATCAAACTAGTTTCGCTTGAGCGCCGTAGCTCCTAAAGCTTCGGCAACGTCACCCCGCGCTGGCCCATGTATTTGCCGGCGCGGTCGGCGTAGCTGACTTCGCACGGCTCATTGCCCTGCAGGAACAGGAACTGGCAGGCGCCTTCGTTGGCGTAGACCTTGGCGGGCAGCGGTGTGGTGTTCGAAAACTCCAGCGTTACATGGCCTTCCCAGCCGGGCTCCAGCGGCGTCACGTTGACGATGATGCCGCAGCGCGCATAGGTCGATTTGCCGAGGCAGATGACCAGCACGTCGCGCGGGATGCGGAAATATTCGACCGTCCGCGCCAGTGCGAAGCTGTTGGGCGGGATGATGCAGCAATCGGTCTTGCGATCGACGAAGCTGGCGGGGTGGAAATCCTTGGGGTCAACCGTCACGCTGTCGATGTTGGTGAAAATCTTGAACTCGTCGGACACGCGCGCGTCATAGCCATAGCTCGACAGCCCGTAGCTGATGACGCCGTCGCGCGCCTGGCGGTCGACGAAGGGCTCGATCATGCCGTTTTCCTGCGCCTGCGCACGAATCCAGCGGTCGGACATGACGGACATTGAAATAAGTTCCTACGGTACCGAGGTATGGGTGACCCGCATTCAAATCGAGGTCGAAATGCATACAGAAGCCCCGGAGCATCTTGTCAACTTGAACAAGTTTGAAAACTATCCCGCTAAGGAGGCTTACCTTACGATCGTGGTAGCTGCGGAACGAGCGGGTTATCTGGCCAAACCGGGCAGTAAGGGGGCGATTCGCCATAGCAAATTCTACCAAGGCAGGAGCAACCCTTTCGCATTGATAGCCAACAAGAACGACATGCTCTTTTACATCCGGCAACCGGCGCTCAAGCTCCGGCCAGAACTGGCCGAAGAGGCTCGCAAGCATTTCCCAACGAACGTGCTGGCAACGACAAACTCTCTCGATGAAACGCGCATCCGAATTCACAACTTAAGTGAAGCGGCGAAGCTGGCAGATTGGCTCTTCCCTACTGCCTGATGTGCAGCACGCAGATCAGCGTGAACAGCCGGCGCGCGGTATCGAAATCGACTTCGACCTTGGCAGCGAGCCGTTCGATCAGCAGGTCGGCGGCGT
>CALMPZ010000209.1 GCA_937871645.1 uncultured Polymorphobacter sp. | reverse complement strand
GGCGCCTGGTCGGGCACTGCAGTGCTGAGCTATGAGTTCAACAAGCAGCTGATGACCTATGCGAGCTATGCGCGCGGCTACAAGGCGGGCGGTTACAACCTCGACCGCGCGGCGCTGATCACCGGTAGCCCGAACATCACGCAGTTCGAGTTCGAGCCTGAAACCGTCAACGCCTATGAAATCGGCGCGAAGTTCAACGGTCACAGCTTCAACCTCAACGCAGCGTTGTTCTACTCGACCTTCAGCGGCTTCCAGCTCAACACCTTCAACGGGCTGGCGTTCATCGTGGCCAACATCCAGGCCTGCAAGGACGACCTCAACGGTCTCAATGCCGACGCCATCAACAGCACCGGCCAGTGCGCCCCGGACAACATGAAGTCGGGCGTTTCGACGCGCGGTATCGAACTCGAAGCCGCCGTCTACCTGACCGATACATTCCAGGTCAGCAGCGGCTTCACCTATGCCGACGCCAAGTATGACCAGCAGATCGTCAGCTCGGCACCGCTGGTCGCATTTCCGGGCAACCCCAACGCCAACGCCGTTTTGCCCAACCCAGAGCTGGCATTGCTGCCCGGGCAGAACCTGTCGAACGCACCGAAGTATGTCATGACCGGGTCGGCGACCTGGACGCCGCCGATCCCCGGCACCGACATGACCGCGCTCGCCTATGCCGACTTCCGCTATCAGTCGGGTTTCAACTCAGGCTCGGATCTATTCCCCGAAAAGGAAACGCAGGGCGTGGTCGTGGTCAATGCACGCGTCGGCATCAACGGTGCCAAGGACCGCTGGTCGCTCGAGCTCTGGGCGCAGAACATCTTCAACGTCAACTACAACCAGGTGACGTTCAACACGCCGGTCCAGGGCTCGGGCTCGCAGGGCCTCGTCGCCAAGGGCCTCGCCGCTTCGGCAACGACGCTGTTCGGCAACTTCGTTTCCGAACCCCGCCTGTTCGGCGCGACGATCCGCACGCGCTTCTAAGCCGCGGCGCAGAGCAAGCTATCAGGGGCGTCCGCACTTCGGTGCGGGCGCCCTTTGATTGTTTGAAAGGACCTCCGGCGGGCAGGCGTGACGCCTGCACCCGATTGCTGCCGGTGCTGCAAGGACCGAGGGTGGGTATTGGTCGCGGGTAACAATGGGGTGCAGGGACAAGTCCCTGCCCGCCGGAGGCTCCTAAACCTTCAGCCCCCCGCCGCAATCATCGCCGTCACCGCCTTGATGCGCGCATCAAGGTCGGGCAGCCACGGCGCGTCCGACGGGCTGCTGTCGCGCAGCGTCTGCCACTCGCGCAGCGCCGCCTTGGCGTCACCGGCCTGCAGCCACGCCAGCCCGAGGAAGTAGCGCGGCGCCGGATTTTCGGGGGCGAGCTTGCTGGCATTGTCGAACGCCAGCCGCGCCGCCGGGGTTACCATGCCGCCGGCGTGCATCATCATCGCCTGCCCCAGCCCGACCCACAGGTCGGCATCATTGGGCATGGCGCTCAGCGCGACCTGCAGCCCTGAAATGGCGTCCTCGGTGCGGCCTTCGCGGGTCAGTGCATCGGAAAATGTCAGCCACGCGCCGACATCGCCCGAGTTGGTGAGCAGCGCCTGCCGCGCGGCTTCGAATTCGGTGGTCGAGGCGCGGTCGGCTTCGGGGCGCGGTGCCGGGACGGCGGGTAAGTCGGGTCGCCCTGCCACCAGATAGCCGGCGACGCCGAGCGCCAGTATGCCGAGCACGGCAATCACCCGCGGCCGCTGCCGCCAGCTGCCGCGCAGCATCAGCCCGGCAATCAATGCGGCGAGCAGCGCGACCGCTGCAAGGCTGACAATCAGCGGGGTCATGATTTACTCTCCGTGCCGCGTCGCCGGAACAGTCGCAGCGCCAGCAGCAAGCCCACCCCAAGGAACAGCAGCGGTGCCAGCCACAGCCCGAGCGTGGCGCCGGCTTTGGGCGGGTCGAAGCTCACCCAGTCACCGTAACGCGTTATCAGCCAGGCGCGCACGTCATCGGGGTTTTCACCGGCGGCGATGCGTTCGCGCACCAGCGCGCGCATGTCGCCCGCCATATCGGCATGGCTGTCGGCGATCGACTGGTTCTGGCAGACGAGGCAGCGCAATTCGTGCATCAGCGCCTGCGCCTTGGCCTCCTGCGCCGCATCGGGCAGCGGCGTGTCGGCGAGCGCGGCCGGCGGCAACGTCGGCTCGGCAGCGAGCGGGGCCGCGAACAGCAGCAACAGCGCGAGGAAAAGCGCCCTCATCGTCCGGCCTCGGCGAGCTTGGCCATCAGCAGCTCGATATGTTCGGGGCGGATTTCGCCGATGTGCTGGTAACGGATGATGCCCGCGCCATCGACGACGAAGGTTTCGGGGACGCCGCTCGAGCCCAGCGCGATCTGCGTCTGGCCGGTCTTGTCGAGCCCGATGCGCGCGAACGGATTGCCGTTGGTGGTGAGAAACGCCGCGACATCATCGGGGGCATCACGCACCGCGATACCGTTGACCGTTACGCCCATCGCCGTCAGCTGCGCCAGTTGCGGTGCCTCGACGCGGCAGGGCACGCACCATGACGCGAAGACGTTGACGAGCACCGGTTTGCCGGCTTTGAAGTCGGCGCTGG
>CALMPZ010000208.1 GCA_937871645.1 uncultured Polymorphobacter sp. | reverse complement strand
CGATGAGCACCGGTGACGCGGGGGAGACGATGCGGTTCCTCTTCGTGCCCGACTTCGGCCAACTCAGCGGTCGTGGTGTGCTCGACGCGCTCGGGCTCGGGTTCTTCTCCATCGGTGTCGGGCTCGGCATCCTGCCGCGCATCGCTGCGCACGGGCTCGACATCTACACCGGCCCGCTGTCGCTCGCGCACGCTCGCGCCCGCATCAGCGCCGTCCACACGCCCTATCACGCAACGCTGGCGGCGCTGCTCGACGCCGCGCACGCGCGCCACGGACATGCCGTGCTGATCGACTGCCACTCGATGCCGACGCCGCTGCCCGGCCGCCACGGCACGCCGCAGATCGTGCTCGGCGACCTCCACGGCCGCAGCGCCGCGCCGGCCCTCGTCGCCGCCATTACCGACCATTTCACCCGCGCCGGGATGCGTGTCGCCGCCAACGATCCCTATGCCGGCGGCTATACGACCGCCGCGCACGGCGCGCCCGCCACCGGCACCCACGCTGTCCAGATCGAAATCGACCGCGCGCTTTACATGGACACCGCGCGGCTGCGGCCGAACGCCGGTTTTGCGAAGATTACCGCGCTGATGACCGGACTGATCGACCGGCTGCTGGTGGATATGCCGCGGCTTGGACTGGGTGCGGCGCTGCGCGACGCGGCGGAATAGGCTTTAAGGGCCTCCGGCGCGCAGGGGTGCCCCCTGCACCCGATATTTTTCTTTCGTCATCCTGGCGTAGGCCGGAACCCAGTTGCCTTCATATGCGCTGATGGAAAGAAAACTGGGTCCCGGCCTTCGCCGGGATGACGATGAAAGATAGCGCAAAAAAAGGCCACTCCGACGATGCCGGAGTGGCCAGGGTTCAGGGAGAATGACAGCGCCTCGGCGCTATCGGATGACCGGAAGAAAGGGGGGGAACTCCCGGCCACGAACCTCAGATGGGAATGCCGGTGGCGCGCGTCAACGGGTGCGACAAATTATATTGCAACGCGGAATGACAGCCGGAAATCGCGGCCCGGCACCGGTGCATAATCCTTCAGGAACGACGCCGCGCGGCGCGCATCGGCATCGAGGATGTTGTTCACCGCAAAGATGAAATAGGTGCCCGGCCGGTCGGTCCACGGGGTCCAGGTGGCGCTGGCATTGACCAGCGTATAGCCCGGCGTGGTGGTTTCGAACGTGGCGACACGGTTCTGCGCCGCACCGACTTCGATTTCGGCCTGCAACGTCACCGCGTCATTGCCGAAATCGACGCCGCCGCGCACGCGGAACGGCGGAATTCGCGGCGCCGGGCCGACGCTATCGATCTCGGCGTTGACATAGTCGGCAAGCGCGTTGGCGGTCAGCGTCCAGCTGCCGATGTCGGCGACCGTCACCGTGCCCTGGATTTCAAAGCCCCAATAAGTCGCATCGGCCTGCAGCGCCTGATAGACTGGCAAGTCATCGATGATCGCGCCGGTATCCTGCGCATAGATGAAGTTGCTGAACTGGTCGTAGAACGCCGACGCTTCGAGCGTGAAGCCGCGCCCCTTGCCGCGCAGCACCAGCTCGGCGCCGTTCGAACGCTCGATACCGAAGTCGGGGTCGCCGATTTCATAGGCCTGCGTGCCGCCATGCGGGCCGTCAGCGAGCAACTCCTCGGCCGACGGCGCGCGTTCGGTGTGCGCGAAATCGAGCCCGATGCGCCAGTCGTCGCCACCCAGCGGCACGCTGGCGCCGATCGATGCCGACAGCGGCGTGAACGACCGGTTGAACCCGGTCATCGCGGCGCTGACCTGGCTGTTTTCGATGCGCGCGCCAAGCTCGGCCTTGACGATGCCGAACGTCGCTTCTTCGAGGAGGAACGCGCCGATCTGCGTCGTCGAATTGCGCGGCAGGAACGCCTCGGCACCGATGACATCGACATTGCGCGTCACCAGCTGCGCGCCGAATGCGCCCTTCCAGACGCCGCGCTGCGCCTGCACGAACTCGACCCGCGCCTCCATGCCCCGGTTGTAGAAGCTTGTGCCGATGGTGCCGTCTTCCTCGATCTCGCTGTGCTGATAGTCGGCAAAGCCGTAGCGCAGCTTGATCTGCTCGACGAAGCCGCGACCGGTCTCGAATTCGGCACGCGCATCGACGCGCGTCTGCTCCATCGCAATCGTCACGGCTTCGGCTTCGACGGCCGGGTCGGTCGAATAGCGGATCGGCACGCCGTAGGTGTTGCTGTAGCGGCTGATCGCGATGCCGGCATTGCCGCTGTCGCCGACGAACGCCAGACCGCCGGCGACGTTCCAGGTCTCGGCTGCGGTGTTGGGAATGCTGCCCTTGAGCGCCGCGACGTCATAGGCACCGTTGGCGATCGCCTCTTGGCGCAGCGGCTCGGACAGGACATAGCCGCCAATCTTCATGTCATCGGCGTTGAGATAGCTGCCGTCGAAATGCAGCACCAGATTCGGCGTCAGCGGCACATCGACAATGGCACTGCCGTTGAATTCGTTGGCGGCGGTGCCATAGTCACCCATCGCCTCGATATGCACCGGCTCGGTCGGCACGCTGCGCGGAATCCGCGTGTCTATGACGTTGACGATACCGCCGATCGCCGATGACCCGTACAGCAGCGACGTCGGGCCGTGCAGCACCTCGATGCGCTCGGCCAGCAGCGGGTTGATGACCACCGCGTGATCGACGCTGGTGTTCGACACGTCGAAGCTGCCGATGCCGTCGGTCAGCACGCGCACGCGCTCGCCCTGGAAACCGCGCAAAATCGGCCGCGAGGCGTTGGGGCCGAAATAGGTCGCGCTGACCCCGGCCTGCGACGTCAGTGTCTCGCCAATGGTGCCGCGCTTCTCGCGCGTCAGCGTCGCACCGTCGAGCACCGACACCCCCGTCAGCAACCCGAAGCGATCACGCGCGAACGGCGCCGTGACAATGATGTCGTCGCCGGCCTGCGGATGCGCGTCGTCATGAACACCGGGATCGGCTGCGGCGGTTTGCGTCTGGGTCGCCGCCGAAGCGGGGTCGGCGGCCGCTTCAGCCGCGCGCACCGCCGTCGGCACAAAAGCCGGCAGCAGTGCTGCGCCGAGCAGCAAGGCGAATTTCTTACTCAACATGGCAGGTTCCCGATTGACGTCGCGCAAGACTTAGATGTTACGTTATATCTTGTCAACGCAACTGCAGCAAAATTGAGTTGGATTCGGGGGTTAAGGGCCTCCGGCGGGCAGGCCTGAGGCCTGCACCCAATTGAAGAATTCCGGGTCATTCACGCGCAGGCGGGAATCCATCCACGGCGTCGCATGGATTCCCGCCTGCGCGGGAATGACTTGGGTGTCGGGTGCAGGGGTCACCCCTGCCCGCCGGAGGCCCTTATCGCCGTTACGGCTTGCGCTTTGCACTCACCTTGATCGCCACCGGCACCGCGAACGCGACATATTCGGCGGTCGCATCCGATTCGAGGCCGATTTTCCACGAGCGGCGATCGAGCTTGGCGCTGCCCTGCATGACGGCGCGGTCGCCGGTGATGGCCAGCGTGAACGGCAGGTCGACCGGCACAGCGCGGCCGCGCATGGTCAGCGTGCCGCGCGCGACATAGCCGGTGGCGGTCTTGGCAATGCTGGTGCTGGCAAAGCGCGCGGTCGGGCTGGATTTGACCGCGAACCAGTCGGATTCGGGCAGTGCGCCGTCGACGGTCGAATCGCCGCTGACGGCCGAGGCCAGATCGATGCTGACGCTGACCTTTGACGCGGCGAGCGCCGCCGGATCGAACGCGATGTCGGCGGTCCAGCGCTTGAACACGCCGCGCACCGGCTTGCCGAGCCAGGTGGCGGTGAAGGCGATGGCGCTGGCGCCGGGTTCGACGCTCCACTGCGGCACCGCCGCGTGCAGCGGCGCGGCGAGCAGCATCAGGCCGAGCAGCGCACCGACATGCCGGTCAGCCACGCGCACGCACCCACGGCAGCATCCGCGCCAGCACGTCGTCGCGGTCGAAATAATGATGCTTGAGCGCCGCCAGGACGTGCAAGGAGATCAGCGCGATGGCCGCAAAGCCGAGCAATTCATGCGATTCGTGCATCAATCCACCGAGGGTTTGCGACTGACCGAGCGGCAGGTACGGCACGTCGAAAAACCCGAAATAGCTGATCGGGAAACGCTTGGCACTCGTCGACACCATCGCCCAGCCCGACAGCGGCAGCAGCAACATCAGCGCGTAGAAGCCCAGATGTGTAGCCTTGGCGAGCAGCACTTCGAACGGCGTCATATGCGCCGGCAGCGCCGGCGCCGGGTTGGCGAGACGCCACAACAGCCGCAGCAGCGTCAGTCCGATCACCGTCAGGCCGAGCGCCTTGTGCAGCTGGATGATCTTGAAGCCGGTCATCTTCATCGCCGGGTCGGCGCTGTCGAGGAAAGTGTCGAGCGCCAGCCCGCCGATGATGTTGCCGATGATGATCAGCGCAATCAGCCAGTGCAGGATGATTGCGACGGCCGAGTAGCGGCTGCGGGCCATCATTGTGCCTTGACGAATTCGGCTTCGATGACGAGCTCGACGGTGTCGCTGACGAACTGCGTGCCGTAATCCATGCCGAAGTCCGAGCGCTTGAAGCTGCCCTTTGCCGAGATGCCGAACACCGGCAACTTGGTCATCGGGTGCGCCGGCATGCTGCCGTTGAGCGTTGCCGCCAGCGTCACCGGCTTGGTGACGCCGCGCAAGGTCAGGTTGCCGGTGATGTTGGCGGTCTTGGCGCCGGTGACGACAATGCCGGTCGACACGAAGGTGACATTGGGGTGCGCGGTGCCGTCGAGGAACTTCGGGCTGGTGGCGATTTCAGCGTCGAAATTGACCTTGTCGGGATAGGGGTAGTCGGTTCGCACCGACGCCGGGTCGACCTTGACCTTGAGCGTGCTCTTGCTGACATCAGCCGCATCGAGATCGACGCTGGCATCGAATTTGACGAAGCGGGCGGTGTAGTTCGACAGGCCGAAATGCACGACGCTCCAGCTCAGGCTGGCGTGCGTCGGATCGACGACATATTTGCCCGACGGCAGCGCGACGGTCGTGGGCGCGGCAAGCGCCGGCATGGCGGTCAGGCCGCCCAGTGCGGCGAGCCCCGTCGCCGAATACAATGCCAGTCCGATGAGTGCCGCACGCATGAAAAGTCTCCCTGTTCCGTATGGATGAGGGAGACTAGACTGTGGTTTCGGCATTGCCAACCGCAGTTTGTACAACAGATTGTTGCAGATTCCGCGCGAATTCAAAATCTGGCGGGCGACGGCACTGCCACCGCCCGCCGAAACTTCAACAGTCTGATCAGCCGGCGACGGCGCGCTGCTTTTCGAACAGGCCGCCGATCTGCGACAGCGAGAACAGGTGTGCGTAGATCAGGCCCATCATGCCCGACTTGACCATCTCGCGGGCCTTGTCGCCGCGGATGTTCATGAACTTGTTCTCGTCGACCATGCGGAAACCGCGATAGACGGCGGGTTCGGTCATGCCGGGCTGGTTGATGGTGACTTCACCGTCCATCAGCAGGTCGAGCTTGGCGAGCTCGTCCATGAACTGGCGGGTGCGGCCGATGGCCTGTTCGAACTGCTCGCAGAACGCCAGGATGCCCTTGGTAGTGTCGGTGGCTTCGCTGCCGTTGAACAGCTTGTTGGCACCGTCGGCGGTCACGAAACCCGATGCGTTGTCGAAGCACAGCGTCAGTTCGGTCGCGGCTTCGGTGAGCTTGGCGAGGAAGAACGGATAGCGGCGGACGTAGGCGGGCACATAGACGTCGGACTGCCAGTTGCCATCCTTGTCGACATACAGGTTGCTGCCTTCCGACAGGCCGACGAGCGCCAGCGGCGCCGAATTGTCGCCCAGTCCGAAAACGATCGGATAATGGCGTTGCACCAGCGCGAACTCGTCGACAGTAACGGGGATGGCATGGGTGCCCTTGGCGAAGCCGAGCGTGCCGCCATCGACCAGGCCGAAGCCAGCGTGTTCGGTTGACTGCAGCGGCGCGATCGAGCCGTAGAACAGCGGCAATTGTGGGGTGGTGGGCGTGGAAGCCATGAGACTAATCTTTCCTGACGAGAGCAAACAACGAAACCGGTAGTCGGAGCAGTCATCGCGAACCATAGGGTTCGCGCCCCAAGGGTCGCCCCCAAGCATGCGCAAGGGGCGGGCTCCGCTTTAGGCAAGCCGGCGCAACCACGCAAGACTGGCGCGCAGCATATTCGCATCCGTTTTGACGGTGGGGCACTCCAACTGCATCGGCAATGACTGTAACCGCCGTTGCCGTTGACCGCAGCATCCGTCGCCTGCAATGAACGTCTCATGGCACGCATCGCGCAGGTTAACCCTCCATTCAATCTGAACAGCGCACCCGCTGTCCAAGCACACCAACTGACAGCGCCGTGCTGAAAGCTGGTAGGGGCCAGGCAATGAACCGACGGTTACAAGCAGGGAATTGACGCGCGAACATGCAGCGGTTGCACTCCAGAAGCGCGTTTGTCACGAAGCTGGCCGGCAGCCTTGTCGCCGGCGCCATTGCCGGCGCCACGCCGCTCGCCTCCGCACCCGCGCCGCAATCGGGACCAAGCGTCATGTTGCAGATATACAGTGAAACGCTCGTCCGCGTGCCCGCCGCCCCCGCGACCGTTTCGCCAGCACGCTCGCGGCCGGCGCCGCCCAAGGCCGGGCGCAAGCGCTGCATCAATGTCGAACATATCGCCGGCGCTATCGTCTACGGCGACCAGGCGGTCGAGCTGACGACGTCGGCCGGCAAGCGCTGGCGGATGTATCTGGC
>CALMPZ010000207.1 GCA_937871645.1 uncultured Polymorphobacter sp. | reverse complement strand
GGGACGTTTTAGGCGGCGATTTTCGATGCGGTTTGAATAGCTGAAGCGTCGTTCGGCCCTGCGCTATATTTTCCGGTCGTCATCCCGGCGAAAGCCGGGATCCATCGGCGGCCAAGCGCGCTCTCGCTGCAACGGAGATGGGTCCCGGCGTTCGCCGGGATGACGAAATAGCAATGGGCACACGACCCAAGCCCCTGCCCGCGCGGCGCGCGCTTAGCTCTTGCCCAGCATCCCGAACGGCAACACACGGCGCGCTGCTGCCTGTGCCCCCTTGTTGTCGCCGGCGTTGAGCAGCTTGAGTACCGCGCCACCGGCGTTTTTGAGCGCGATGCTGTAGCCGTCGGTCGTCGGCATGGCGGCAGCGCGCGTCAGCAGTGCCTTGGCTTTCGGCGCATTGTCATTGTCGATGTCGAGCAAGGTCAGCGCATAGAAGCTCGGGTGCGCGGGATCGGTCGGTGCCAGCGTCATGGCGCGGTCGAAGGCCTTGGTCATGTTGCCGGGGTTGGCGCCGAGCATGGTGCTAGCGACGAACTTGCCGGCGCTGGCGACGGCGCCGCCGTTCCAGCCGCCGAGCACTGCCCAGGCGACGGCATCGCTGGGGTGCGCTGCCAGAAAGGCGTCGAGCGCCTTCTTCATCGCCTTGGCACCGCCGGGCGACTGGTCGAGCTTGGCGACATAGCCCTGCGCGATGATTTTCTGCAGCGTTGCATCGACATTGCCCGGCGCCTTGGCGAGCGCGGCGTCGAAATTGTTATTGGCGGCCGCGATCAACGCCCGCGCCTTCGCCTTGTCGCTGGTCTGATAGGCAGCGATCTGCAACTGCGCGCGGCCAGCAATGACCAGCGAGGCGGCGGTAGCTTCGGTCGTGCCGGCGGCGACCGCTTCGGGGTATTTGCCCGCGGCGAACAGGCTGGCGGCGCTTGGCGCGGCAAACGCCGGCGCGGCGAGCAGCAGTGCGGCAGCGATCAGGACCGATTTCATGACAGGCTTTCGTTGATCAGCGCCAGCGTTTCATCGAGCCCGTAGAGCGCAATGAACGAGCCCATGCGCGGGCCGTTGCTGGTGCCGATGAGGATTTCATACAGCGCCTTGAACCAGTCACGCAGGTTTTCGAAGCCATGCGCCTTGCCGGTTTCATAGACTTCATACTGATAGGCTTCGGCGTCCGCACCCGCGCCAATTGCCGCAAGCCGCGTCGCCAGATCCTCGAGAGCGGCGCGTTCCTGCGCGGTCGGCGCGCGACGGGCGAGTGTGGGCACGACGAAGTCACGTGCGTAAGCGATGGCGTAACCCACCAACCGGTCGATTTCGGGGTGCGTCGCAGCGCTGGTGCCGGGGAAGTTGCGGCTGACAAAGCCCCACAGCACCGCCGGATCGCTGGTGCCGGCGACGGTCACCAGATTGAGCAGCAGCCCGAAGCTCAGCGGCAGCTCGAACTTCGGCGGCTTGCCGCCGTGGATGTGGAACACCGGATTGCCGAGCTGCTGTTCGAGCGGCTGGTCGGGGAACGCCTTGATGAAGCTGTAATATTCCTCGACCGCCTTGGGGATGACGTCGAAGTGCAGCCGCTTGGCCTTGCGCGGGCTCTGGTACATGTACAGCGACAGGCTTTCGGGCGCGGCATAGGTCAGCCACTCGTCGATGGTCAGCCCATTGCCCTTCGACTTCGAAATCTTGGTGCCTTCGGCGTCGAGGAACAGCTCGTAGTTGAAGCCCTCGGGCGGCCGCGCGCCGAGCACGCGGGTGATCTTGCCCGACAGCATCACCGAGTCGATCAAATCCTTGCCGGCCATTTCGTAATCGACATCGAGCGCCACCCAGCGCATCGCCCAGTCGACCTTCCACTGCAGCTTGCAATGGCCGCCGGTGACGGGAACCGTGACGGTCTCGTTGGTGCCGGGGCGGACGTAGCTGACGGTGCCCGCCGCCACGTCGCGCGCGACGATCGGCACCTGCAACACGTCGCCGCTGATGGGATCGAGCGGCAGGAACGGCGAATAGGTGGCGCGTCGTTCCGGCCCGAGCGTCGGCAGGATGACATCGATGACCGCATCATAATTCGCCAGCACCGCCAGCAGCGTCGCGTCAAAGCGCCCCGACTTGTAGCAGTCGGTCGATGACAAAAACTCATACTCAAACCCGAAGGTATCGAGGAACACCCGCAGCCGCGCGTTGTTATGCGCGCCGAAGCTGTCGTGCGTGCCGAACGGGTCGGGCACCTGCGTCAGCGGCTTGTTGAGGTTGGCCGCGAGCAATTCGGGGTTGGGAATGCCGCCGGGCACCTTGCGCAGCCCGTCCATGTCGTCCGAAAACGCGATCAGCCGTGTCGGGATATCGCTCATCAGCTCGAACGCGCGGCGCACCATCGTCGTGCGCGCGACTTCGCCGAAGGTGCCGATGTGCGGCAGCCCCGACGGCCCATAGCCGGTTTCGAACAGCACATGGCCCTTGGCCGGCGGGCCGTCCTTGTAGCGTTCGAGTAGCTTGCGCGCTTCCTCGAACGGCCAGGCCTTGGAAACAAGCGCTGCAGCGCGCACTTCGGGGGATACGGTCGTCGTCATGGCGCCCTATTGCCGGTGACGGCGCTGAAAGTCGAGGGGTCAGCCCTAAAGCCGTGCCGTCAGGCGGGACCGCGCTCCAACGTTGCGATGACCTTGTGCGCGCCCGAACCCAGCTTGCGCAGCACCTTGATCGCCTCGATGAAGCCGATGCCCGCCGGCTGCATGTTGCCGCGTTCGACAAACGCCACCGCCCCTGCACGCCAATCGGGGGAGCCGGGGATGAACACCGCAACCCAGGCGCCATCGCTCGGTTCGAACACGAAGCCGAGGTTGAGCCCCGCGTCGGTCGGCACCAGCACCACATCGACATGGCGGTCTTCACTGCCGCCGACGCCTTCGGCGATGCCGCGCACGAAGTTGAACTGCGGCAGGCTGCCGAACAGGCTGTTCTCAACCCACTGCACCGTGCGCTGGCCCGGGCCGGTGCGCGCGAACATCCCCGCCGCGAACGCCACCAGCAGCAGCAGCGTCGCCGCGACCAGATCGGCGACAACGACGCCGCCGATCAGTTCGGGCATGTGGGTGAGCAACGGTTGCGCGATCTTCGCCGCGAGCTTGATGCCGTGGCGCAGCAGCACCGCGATCACCAGCACCGGCACCAGGAAAATCACGCCGCCGACCAGCGTCGCACGGAAGAATTGCCCGAAACTGCGCTTCTGTTGCATCCTTGCCTCCCCGGCGGCGCCCGAACCGGCGCGCGCCGCTGTCAGACAATAACGCCGGCGCGCGCGTCGGTATAGGCGCCCTTGTCGACCACCACGGCGCCGTTGACGATGACCTTGTCGATACCGGTGGCGTGGCGGACGTAGCGGTTGGCACCGCCGGGGAAATCGTCTTCGAAAATCTCGTCGCCCCGCGCGATCGTCGCGGCATCGAAGATCACCACGTCGCCGGCCTGGCCGGCCGCCAGCGTGCCGCGGCCGCGGATGCCCCAGTCGCGTGCCGGCTCGCCGGACATGCGGTGGACGGCGCGTTCCAGGCTCATTTTGCCGAATTCACGGACATAGCGTTCGATCATATCGCAGGTGTCGCCGGCACCGCAGAATTGC
>CALMPZ010000206.1 GCA_937871645.1 uncultured Polymorphobacter sp. | reverse complement strand
AGTCGAGGGACGCGCCGAGCGTTGGGCGTGTCCCTCGACTTCGCTCGGGATGAGCGGGGTTGGGTAATATTGATGCGCTGAAATTGCGTCCGTGCGCGCAACCCCGCGCGCCACTCCGTCAGCCGTTGGGCAGTAACCGCCCCGCCGGGTCGCTTTCGGACTGCACGAACTCCTCGGCCTCTTCCATGGTGGCGAGCAGCGAAATCTTGCGCCAGCCGCCCCAGAAATAATAGGCGATGGTCAGCAGCAGCGACACCGCGGCGCTGATCGGAAAGCTCCACCACAGCGCCTCGATCGCGAGGAACGGCGCCAGCACGAACACCACGCCGAGCCGCCCGGGGATATAGGCGAGCACCATGATCACCAGCGGCACGAAGGTGGCGCCATTGGCGCGGGTGATCGACGACAGGATCATCGTCACACCCATCACCATGAAGCTCCAGCTCGCCACCAGATTGACGTGCGCGGCAATCTCGATCGACTGGCCGTGGCGCGGCAGGAACAGCTGCAGGATGGGAATGTCGAGCAACACCGTCACCAGCACGACGGCACCGGTCAGCGCCAGGTTGATGGCGATGCCGGCGCGCGCGATGCCGTCGATGCGGTGCCAGTGGCCGGCGCCGATGTTCTGCGCCGCCATCGCGCTGACCGCCATGCCGACCGCCACCGCCGGCATCTGGATATAGGTCCACAGCTGGTTGACGGCGCCATAGGCGGCAATCGTGTCCAGCCCCTCGCGGTTGACCAGCCACATCATGCCGATGGCGGAGCCCGACATCACCATCATCTGCAGCGCCATCGGAAAGCCCTTTTGCAGGATGGTGACCATGATGTCGCGGCGCGGCAGCAGATAGGCGAATTCGCGGCCGCGCAGCCGCACCGGCAGGTCGCGCGCATAGATGAACCAGATGAGCAGACCGAACGACACGGCATTGGCAAACAGCGTCGCGACGCCGGCGCCCATGATACCGAGCGCCGGTATCGGTCCGGCGCCGGCGATCAGCAGCGGGTTGAGCGCGATATCGACCGCCATGCCGGGCAGCCCCAGCAGCATCGGCGTCAGCGAATCGCCGGTGCCGCGCAGCGCCATCGACAGGAACACCGTCAGCAGCGCCGACGGCAGGCCGAGGAACATCACGCGCAGGTAAATCAGCGCCTGCGGAAAGACTTCGGCCGGCGTGCCGAGCAGGTGCAGCAGTTCGGGCGCGAACACCCAGCCCAGTGCGGCGCTCGCCAGCCCCATGAGCGTGAACATCGTCAGCCCGGTGCCGATGGCGCGCCGCACGCCGGCCATATCGCCGCGGCCGACGCATTGCCCGATGATGATCGTCGCGGCCATGCCGAAGCCGAACACCAGCGTGAACATCATGAACATGATCAGATTGGCGTTGGCGGTGGCCGCCAGCCCGATTTCGCCGAGCAATTGCCCGACCCAGATCGCATTGATCGAGCCATTGACCGATTGCAGCACGTTCGACGCCAGCGCCGGCAACGCAAACAGCAGCAGCGAAACCGCGACCGGTCCCTGCGTCAGATCGCGTCCACCGTGCGGGCGTGAAGGCATGGCCTCGCTCATCTGCGCTTCAAAATCCCCCCGCCGCACACCGGCTGTTTTACCAGCCCTATGGCAGTCGCCGTGCGGTTGCCAGAAAAAGCTGCGCGCATGTTGATGGGCATTGGTCGCGCGCCCCTTGCGCCGCACCGCCGGCGGGAGCAGTGTCGCGGTAGCTCATTCGGGGGATAAATTGATGAACCGCAATATCTTCGGCCTGCTCGGCATGGCGGGCAGCCTGGCCTTGGCGACCGCGACATTCGCCGCGACACCGGCCGCGCAAGCCGCGGCCGAAAAGACCTTCGACAGCCACATCAGCGCCGCCGACCAAATGGCGTGGCTCAAGCAGATGACCTCGGCGCCCAACCATGTCGGCGCGCCGCACGACAAGGCCAATGCCGAGTTCATCCTCTCGCAGTTCAAGGCCTGGGGCTGGGACGCCAAGATCGAACAGTTCGACGTGCTTTATCCGACGCCGGTTTCGACCGCAGTCGAGCTGGTGACGCCGCGTGCGGTGAAACTCGGCGGGCAGGAGCCGGCGATCCCCGAGGATGCGACGTCGGGCAATACCGCGAACGCGCTGCCGCCCTATGTGGCGTTCCAGGGCGACGGCGATGTCACCGCCGACGTGGTGTACGTCAACTACGGCATGCCGGCGGATTACAAGGCGCTCGAACGGCGCGGCATTTCGGTCAAGGACAAGATCGTGCTGGTGCGCTACGGCGGCGGCTGGCGCGGGCTGAAGCCCAAGCTGGCGCAGGAACATGGCGCCGTCGGCACCATCATCTTCTCCGACCCCGGCGATGACGGCTATGCCGACAGCGACGTCTATCCCAAGGGCGGCGCGCGGCCCGATACCGCCGTGCAACGCGGCTCGGTCGCCGACATGACGACCTATCCCGGCGACCCGTTGACGCCCGGCATCGGCGCGTTGCCCGGCGCCAAGCGGTTGACGCGCGAGACCGCCGCGACGGTGCTCAAGATTCCGGTGCTGCCGATGAGCTACGGCGACGCTAGCAAGATCCTCGCCGAACTCGGCGGGCCGATGGCGCCCGAAAACTGGCGCGGCGGGCTGCCGCTGACCTATCACATCGGCGGCGACGGCAAGACCAAGGTGCGCCTCGCGGTTCAGTCCGAATGGTCGCAGAAGCCGCTTTACAACGTCATCGCGACGATGAGGGGCAGCCAATATCCCGACCAGTGGATCGTCCGCGGCAACCACCACGACGCCTGGGTGTTCGGCGCGCAGGACCCGATGTCGGGCAATGTCGCGATGCTGTCCGAAGCCAAGGCACTGGGCGCGATGGCCAAGGCCGGCTGGCGCCCCGACCGCACGATCATCTACGCCAGCTGGGACGGCGAGGAGCCGATGCTGCTCGGGTCGACCGAATGGGCCGAAACCCACGCCGACGAGCTCAAGAAAAAGGCGCTGATCTACATCAACACCGATGGCAATGGTCGCGGCTTCCTCGGCGCCGGCGGCAGCCATGACTGGCAGAAGCTGGTCAACGATGTTGCCGAAGATGTCACCGATCCGCAGACCGGCGTCAGCGTCGGCAAGCGCGCCCGTGCCAAGATTCTGGTCGATGCGTTCGACAATGTCGGCCGGCCCGACGAAGCCGAAGTCGCGGCGGCCGAAAAGGGCGGCGACCTGCCGATCAGCGCGCTCGGTTCGGGGTCGGATTATTCGCCGTTCCTGCAGCACCTCGGCATTGCCGCGCTCGACGTCGGCTACGGCGGAGAAGGCAGGACCGCGGGCTCGTACCATTCGATCTATGACAGCTACGACAATTACACGCGCTTCGGTGACCCGGGGCTGGCGTACGGCGCGGCGCTATCAAAAACGGTCGGGAGGCTGGTGCTGCGCATTGCGGATTCCGATACGCCGCCGATGCAGTTCACCGACTTCGCCAATACCGTCGCGCTTTACCTGACGCAGGTGCAAAAGCTCGCCGCCGACCGCCGCGCACAGGACCCCAAGCGTGTGCAGTTGACCGCCGATGGCGCGTTCAAGCTGGCGAGCGATCCGCTCAACCCGGTCGCTGCGCCCGCGCCCGA
>CALMPZ010000205.1 GCA_937871645.1 uncultured Polymorphobacter sp. | reverse complement strand
GCGGTGCTGCCGCGTGACCCGCGCTACTATCTGCTGATGGTGGCGATGTATCTGACGCTGCCGCTGACCGAGACGCTGATCTTCCGGCGGTTGTGGGCGCTGCCCTGGTCGAGCCTGTGGCTGTTCCTGCGCAAGCGCGTGCTCAACGAAGCCGTCTTCGGCTACAGCGGCGAAGCCTATGTCTATATGTGGGCGCGGCGCCAGACCGGGCTGGCAGCGCGCGCGATGGGGGCGGTCAAGGACGTCAGCATCACCTCGGCGCTGGCGGCCAACGCGTTGACCGTGATGGTTGTTGTGGTGCTGGTGCTGTTCGGCGACCAGCTGCTTGCGGCCGGGTTCTTTTCGCCGACGCAGTTGCGTTCGGTGATCTGGGGCGCCGCGCTGCTGACGCTGCCGGCGTTCATCATCCTGGTGTTTTCGAAACGCATCATGTCGCTGCCGCGTGCTGTCAACGCCCGCATTTTCGGCGTCCACATCGTCCGGTTGCTGCTTTCGAACGCGCTGCTCATCGCGGCGTGGCATTTCGCACTGCCCGAAATCGGCTGGGGCGTCTGGCTGATGCTGATTTCGCTGCGGCTGGTGATCAGCCGCGTGCCGTTCGCGCCGAACACCGACCTGCTGTTCAGCTCGGTCGGCATGGGGCTGGCGGGTTCGGCAAACGTTGAAATTGCGGCGTTGCTGGCGTTTGGCGCGGCGCTGGTATTGGTCGGGCACGCACTGGTGGTTGTTGCAGATTGGGCGGCGGGGCTGTCGCCGCGCCACAAAGGAATGATGGCATGAAGTTTGGTTCGGACTGGGTTGTTGCCGGCGTCGCGACGCTGGTCGCGGGTGCTGCGGTCGCGCAACCGTCTCCCATCGTCGGCAGTGACGCAGGAGCGTGTGCCGCCGATGCGCGCGACACCGCCGCGCTCATTGATGTCGGCGGACTCAAGGACCGTAGCGGCGTGATGCGTATCGAGCTGTATCCCGACAACAACAACGAATTTCTCGGTGACCGCCACAAGCTGGTCGCTGAAGGCAAGACGTTCCGCCGCGTCGAAACGCCGTTGCCCGAATCCGGGCCCGTCCGCGTCTGCATCAAGCTGCCCGGGCCGGGGCGCTATGCCATTGCAGTCATCCACCAGCGTGGCGCGACGCGCAGTTTCACCTTCAGCAAGGACGGCATCGGTTTTCCGAACAACCCGAAGCTGTTCCTGTCGAAGCCCGACGTGTCAAAGGTCGCGATGACCTTTGCCAGCGGCGTCACCACCGTGCCCGTCATCCTGAACTACAAATCGGGGCTGGCGATGAAGCCGCTCAAGCAGCCGGCGAACTAGCTGGCATGCGCATCGTCGACGTCGCGGAGTTCTACGCGCCCAAGGGCGGCGGCGTACGCACCTATATCGATGCCAAGATCGAGGCGGGCAACGCCGCAGGGCATGAAATCGTCATCATCGCACCCGGCCCCGAAGACCGCACCGACGTGCGCGGTCGCAGCCGCATCATCTGGGTCAAGGCGCCGATTCTGGCGGTCGACAAACGCTACCATGTGTTCTGGTCCGAAGCGCCGGTACATGCGCTGCTCGAAGCCGAGCAACCCGATCTGGTCGAATGTTCGTCGCCGTGGCAGGGTGCACGCATCGTCGCGCACTGGCAGTCAAAGCTAGGCCGCGCGACGCCCAAGGTGCTATTTCAGCATGCCGACCCCGTTGCGTCATACCCGCAGCAATGGTTCGGCGGCCGGCTGAGCGTCGAAGCCGTCGACAAATTGTTCGGCTTCTACTGGCGCTATCTCCGTGGCGTCGCCAAAGGCTTCGATGAAATCGTCGTCGGCGGCCCGTGGATGGCCGAGCGGTTGCATGCACAGGGCCTGCCGTTGCCGATTCCCGTGCCGATGGGCGTCGATACCGCGACCTTCACCCCCAAGCGCCGCTCGGCAGCGCTGCGCGCGCAGCTACTGGCTGATTGCGGACTGGGAGAAGACGCGACGTTGCTCATCGGTGTCGGGCGTCACCACATCCAGAAGCTGTGGCCGATGGCGATTGAAGCCATCGGCCGCGCGCAGGCCTCGGGTGCCAACATCGGCTTCGTCCAGATCGGCGACGGCATGGCGCGCAAGGCGGTCGAACGCGCTGCCGCCAAGGTGCCGCATGTGGTCTTGAAGGGCCATGTCGGCGACCGCGATACGCTCGCATCGATGCTGGCGAGCGGCGACGCGCTGCTCCACGCCAGCAGCTCCGAAACCTATGGCCTGGCCGTCGCCGAAGCGCTCGCGGCCGGTCTGCCGCTGGTGGCGCCGGCGGGCGGCGCAGTGCTCGATCTGTTATCGCCCGAATGGTCGGAAAGCTACACCCCGCATGACGCCGGCGATGCCGCCGCCGCCATCGGGCGCTTCCTGCGCCGCGACCGCGATGCCATGGCGGCGACTGCTGCACATGCCGGTGCGACCGTGGTCGGCGACTCCGACGCGCATTTCAAACGGCTGTTCGCGACCTATGCGCGACTTGTCGACGAACATGCGGCGCGCCGCTGACGCGCGGGGGATTTCGCGCGATGCAACCGTAGTGTCTGCTAGGGGTTGTGGTGACGATGGACGCGTCGATACGTCGCTCGACGCCGGGCCTGCCTCGCACTAGATCTGGAACCAGATGTCACGATACCGTCCCTGCCATTCCGGCGCCCTGTTTGCCCTGTTGCTCGCGGCGGCCCCGGCCTGGGCCAGCAAGGATGACCCGCGCCATCTTATGCCGGCGGCGCCGCCGTCGTTCAGCGCCGGGACGCCGTCGTGTGCCAACGTCATGCCGCAGGGCCTGCTGACGGTGACCGACCTCATCGACGTGGCGCTGTGCCGCAACCCGATAACCGCCGCGAGCTGGGCCGGGGTGCGCGGCGCTGCCGCCAATGTCGGCGTGGCGCGCGGCAATTATTATCCGCAGATCACCGTCGGCGCCGGGCCGCAGCTCAACCGCAACCGCTATTTCAACCCGAATAATCAGGGCGGCAGCACGACGACGACCAGCCTCAACAGCACCGCCAACATCGCCATCGACTATCTGCTGTTCGATTTCGGCGGCCGCTCGGCGGAAGTCGACGCGGCACGCGCCAGCGAACGTGTCGCGCTGGCCAACTACGCCGACAGCGCGCAATCGGTCGTGTTCAACACCATCGCCGCGTATAACGCGCTGCAGGCCGCCATCGCTGCCGAAGCCGCGACCGTAGCCAATGTCGCCTATCTCAAACAATCGCTCGACAATGCCCGTGGTCGCCTGCGCGCCGGCGTGACCACGCCGGCCGATTCGCTGCAGGCCGAAACCGCCTACGAACAGGCGCGCTTCACGCTGGTGCAGGCGCAAGGCAATACGCAGGTCGCGCGTGGCCAGCTTGCGGTCGCGGTCGGGCTGTTGCCGCAAACCCCGCTGCAACTGGCGCCGACACCACCGCTCGCCAGCGTCGACATGCTCGGCCGCAACATCGACAGCCTGCTCGACGAGGCGCAGCGCTTGCGCCCCGATATCGCTGCAGCGCGCGCGCAGACTGCGGTTGCCGAAGCCAATGTCCGCAGCGCGCAGGCGCTGAGCAAGCCGACCATTTCAACCGGCGCGTCGTCGGGCGCCAGTTACGCCGATACGCAGCGCGACAGCGTCACCACCACTGTCGGCATCAGCCTGACGGTGCCGTTGTTCACCGGCTACAAATATGCCTATCAGGTCACCGGCGCGCGTGCCGCACTCGACCAGGCGACGGCACAGACCAAGGTCACCGAGCAATCGGCGGCGCTCGATGTCTGGAACAACCGCAGCGCGCTCGAAACGCAGCTGAAGTCGCTCGCCAGCGCACGCGCGCTCATCCGCAGCGCGCAAGCCTCGGCAGACCTCGCACAAGGGCGATTCAAGGCCGGTGTCGGCACGATCACCGATACGCTCAACGCCGCTTCGGCGCTGGCGACGGCACGCCAGCAGCTCGTCGCGGCCGAGTATGGCGTGCGCGATGCGCAGGCCGGGCTGGCACGGTCGGTCGGCACGCTGGGCGAGACAGTCGATTCGATGAGGACAAAATAATGCAGCGTCGGATGTGGATCATCATCGCGGCGGTCGTGCTGCTGGCCGGGGCCTATTTCGGCTGGCGCGCCTACACGGCCCCGGCCGCCGATGCAGCGTTCAAGACCGCCGAAGTGACGCGTGGCGATCTCGAAGAAGTCATCACCGCCAACGGCACACTCAACCCGGTGCGCGTCGTCAGCGTCGGCACGCAGGTTTCGGGGACCGTCGCCAAGCTCTACGTCGATTACAACGACCGCGTCGCCGCCGGGCAATTGCTGCTCGAACTCGACCCGTCGGTCTATGCTGCGCGCCTCGCCGCCAGCGAGGCGAGTCTGGCCAACATCAAATCATCGCAGGCGCTCGCCGCCGCTAACGCCGCACGCGCCGCGGAACTGTACCGGCAGAACTTCATCAGCCGCCAAGAATATGAAACCACGGTGGCGAGCGCGCGCGGCGCGACCGCGCAGGTGCAGCAGGCCGAGGCCCAGATCAAGCAGGACCGCACCAATCTCGGCTATACCGTCATCCGTTCGCCGGTTGCCGGTGTCGTCATCAGCCGCGAAGTCGACCTCGGGCAGACCGTGGCGGCAAGCTTCAACACGCCGACGCTGTTCAAGATTGCCCGCGACCTGACCAAGATGCAGATCGAAGCCGCCGTCGCCGAAGCCGATGTCAGCCGCGTCAAGGTCGGCCAGCGCGTCGATTTCACCGTCGATGCCTATGGCACGCGCGCCTTCTCCGGCACCGTGTCGCAGATCCGCCTCAACCCGACGACGCAGCAGAATGTGGTGACCTATACCGTCATCGTCTCGGTCGCCAATCCCGATGGTGCGCTGCTGCCGGGGATGACCGCCAACGCCGCGTTCCTGGTCAGCGCGCACAAGGACGTCCTGCTCATCCCCAACGCCGCGCTGAGCTTCAAGCCCGACGGCTGGAAACCGCAACGTGGCGGCAAGTCCGGCGGCAAGAAGGCCTATGACCCCAACATGCTGACCGTCTTCGTCGCCAAGGACGGCAAGCCCGATCCGGTGCGCATCAAGATCGGCGCGTCCGATTCGGACTTCAGCGAAATCGTCTCGGGACCGCTCAAGGCGGGTGACGCGATCATCACGGCCGACACTTCGAAGGACAAGAAGGCGACTGCCAGCTTCGGTCCGCCGGGACGCAAGTGAGTAGCAGCCCCGTCCTCGCGCTCGACGGCGTCATCAAGGACTATGTCGGCGACGCCGGCGCCTTCCGCGCGCTGCACGGCGTATCGGTGCACGTTGCCGCCGGCGAGTTCATGTCGATCATGGGGCCGTCGGGGTCGGGCAAATCGACGTTGATGAACATCATCGGCTGCCTCGATACCGCGACCGAAGGGCAGTATCATTTCGAAGGCGTCGATACCGCGACCTTGTCGGAGTCCGAGCTGGCACATCTGCGCAACCGCGGCATCGGCTTTGTTTTCCAGAGCTTCAACCTGTTGCCGCGCCTGTCGGCGCTGGGCAACGTCGCGCTGCCTTTGGTCTATTCGGGTGTGCCGCGCGGCGAACGCGACGCGCACGGCCAGTGGTGGATAGGCTGGATCGAGGAAC
>CALMPZ010000204.1 GCA_937871645.1 uncultured Polymorphobacter sp. | reverse complement strand
GGGGAGCGCGGCGCAGTTTACCGCAACGAGAGGGGCGTTGCGGCGGGGGGAAAGGTCATGGATGTGACGCGCCAGCACTTCCTTGCCGGTGCCGGTCGGGCCGCCGATGAGCACGCTGACGTCGCGCACGGCCACGCGGGCGGCCATGTCCATCAGCACGCGTGTGGCAGGGTCCGCCACCGCGGGTGCCGGGCCGCGCACCAGCGCGGCGATCAGCGCGGCGGCGAAATCGGTATCTGTGGCTGAAAATGCGATCGAAGCGGGATCGCCGCCACTCGCGGTGACCAGCACGGGGACGTCACTATGGCCGACGACAATGACGTCGCGCCGACCGGGTATATGTTGATCGGCTGTCACGAGCTCGGTTACGGCATTGGCTTGCAATACAAGGCCGGCGCTGACCAGCGCGTTGCCCAATCCCGGATGCAGGCGCCTGACGGCGGCGCTGATCGTGATCGACGGCGTGCAATTCCCCATGGCCTGGCTCCCTGCTGGCTACGCAAGATGCCTCGCAAGCATCGTGCCAGTTGAGGGGCAAAGGAGAAGTCCGGCGCGTGGTGCCCTCGCGACTGCCCATGCGTCAAAAATCCGTCGGCACAGGCGTCAAGGAATTGACGCGGCTGTCAAAAATTTGACGCCGGGATCAGGCCACTATGGCGGCGGCAACTGTCGTGGCAATCCAGCCGCCGCCGAGCACGCGGCTGCCATCATACACCACCGCAGCTTGTCCGGGGGACACGCCAAATTCGGGCGTGGCGAACTCGATCCGGAAGACGCCGCCGGCATCTCGCGTCATGCGGGCAGGCGCAGCGGCGGCCATCGATCGCACCTTGACCATGACATCACGCCCGGCGCCCAGGTCGGGACCGATCCAGTTGGGCTCGTCGAGCGTCAGCGCCGCGACCGCCAGCGCAGCGCGCGGGCCGACGACAACGCGCCGCGTTTCAGGCTCGATGCGCACGACATAGACGGGGGCAGCAAGTCCGCCGAGTTCGAGGCCGCGGCGTTGGCCGACGGTGAAGTTGATCAGGCCGGCGTGGCGGCCCAGCACCGTGCCGGCAAGGTCGACGATATCGCCCGGGGCTTCGGCTTCGGGGCGTAGCTTGCGCACGACCGCCGTATAGTCGCCGTTCGGGACGAAGCAAATGTCCTGGCTGTCGGGCTTAGCGGCGACGCTGAGACCCAGCCGCGTCGCGTGCTCGCGCACTGCGCGCTTGTCGAGACCGCCGAGCGGAAAGCGCAGATAATCGAGTTGCGCCTGCGTCGTCGCATACAGGAAATAGCTCTGGTCCTTGCCCGGATCGATGCCGCGATGCAGCTCGGCGCCGGCAGCCCCCATCACCCGACGTACATAATGGCCCGTCGCGAGGCAATGGGCGCCAAGGTCGCGCGCGACGCCGAGCAGGTCGCGGAACTTGACCGTCTGGTTGCAGCGCACACAAGGCACCGGCGTACGTCCGGCAAGGTAGCTGTCGGCGAAGTCATCAATGACGCTGTCGGCAAAGGCGCTTTCATAGTCTAGGACATAGTGCGCGATGCCGAGCCGGTCGGCTACGCGGCGCGCGTCATGGATATCCGATCCGGCGCAGCACGCCCCCTTGCGCGCCAGTGCCGCTCCATGGTCGTAAAGCTGCAAGGTGACGCCGATGGCTTCACAACCGGCCTCCGCACACAGTGCCGCCACCACGGAGGAATCAACACCGCCCGACATTGCCACGACGACGCGGCTGCCGCGCGGCGGCAGTTCAGGCATTGCACTGGATTTGTCGAGCAGCGTCATTCGCCCGACTTAAGCGCACCGGCCGCGAGGTCAACCCCGCATGGCGCCGCAAGCCTGCAGCAACAGACCGGCGCTTAACCACGAATTGGTTTAGGCTGCCGGTGTCGGCGCCGTTTTTCGTGACAGTGTTTGTTGCGTAAAGGCTTCACCAATGGCGACACGTGCGTTGGACTCGCTCCATAATGGATTCCCTGATTCAGTGATCGGGCCACTCGGTACACCACTGACGTTGGCACAACTGCCACCAGCCGATACGCGACGCTGGGTGGTACGCCGCAAGGCCGAGGTCTTGGCCGCAATCCGTGGCGGGTTGCTGACACGTTCCGAAGCGTGCGGTCGGTATCGTATAAGCGAAGAGGAGTTGCAACTGTGGGAACGCGCGCACGACTGCGCCGGTGTGCCCGGGTTGCGCGTGACCCGCGTGCAGGTCTACCGTCCGGTGTTTGAACGAAAATGAGCGAATTTAATGAGCCGGGAGGGCTAAACAAATTTACATAATTCTGCTTAACTTATCTTAAACTAAACGGTATAAAGAAAGGAATTGAAAATTCTGCCACCTCGGTTTAGCATTCCTGTGGCAGCGACGGGGAATGTATCGTGAGAATATTACTGGTAGAAGACGACAAACTGATGGCACGGACGCTGGCTTTGATGTTGAGTCAGGCAGGATTCGAGCATGAATCCGTAGAAAGCGGCGAAGAAGCCATCGAAATGGCGCGTCTATATGACTACGATGCTATTCTACTCGATCTCAATCTTCCTGACGTTCATGGCTATGAAGTTCTTCGGTTACTCCGCCTGTCACGAATCATGACGCCCGTTCTCATACTATCGGGTGACACCGAGACTTCCGCAAAGGTTTCCGGATTCAGTTTCGGCGCCGACGATTATGTGACCAAACCCTTTCATCGCGACGAAATTTTGGCACGCATCCATGCACTGATCCGTCGCGCCAACGGTCATAGCAACTCGGTTGTCCGTACCGGCCCGATTTCGCTCGATCTGGCTGCGCGTACTGTCGAAGTTGATGGCAATCGCGTTCATCTGACCGGCAAGGAGTTTGCCATCCTTGAAATGCTGTGCCTGCGCAAGGGCATGACGCTGACCAAGGAAATGTTCCTCAACCACCTTTATGGTGGCCGCGACGAACCCGAACTCAAGATCATCGACGTTTTCATCTGCAAGCTGCGCAAGAAGCTGCACCTTGCCGGCGCGGCGGCCAATGGCTGCATCGAAACCGTTTGGGGCCGTGGCTATGCGCTGCGTGACCCCGAGGTAGAAGGCGTCGCGCGCGTCGCCTGAGGCTTAGCGCGGCAACGGCACACGCGGCTCCGGTGGCACCGGGGCCGGCCCCATCTCGACACGCTCGAACGCCAGCACCAGCGTTTCGCTGACAATGGCGGGCCGGTTCGCATCAAGCGGCCCATAGTCCAGACTGACCGGTCGCGTCTTGATGAAGCGCCAGCGCAGCACGTTGGTGCGCAAATCGTGCGACAACAGATCGATGGTCACGTTGCGCAGCCCGCTCTTGGGATCGCGGCGGGCATTGTCCCACCAGCCATAGAGATCGAGTGCGCCAGTGGCGGCGCGGCGCAAGCGCAGCAGCGGTGGCTCCAGCGTATCGGGGTTAACCGCAAACGGCGGGAACACGACCTCGGCAAAGCCGGTATTGCTGCCGTCGCCGAGATCGACGGCGAAGTTGCTGCCGCTCGGGAGCTGCTGCGTGACTGGCACCTCAGTCGATTTCGATGCGTTCGCAGGCGAGCGTCAGCGATTCAATCGCCACTTCATTGCCTGTCGCCTTGAACGCTGCCGCTTCCCATTTCGACGGCCAGGCGCGCAGCAACAGCCAGCGTAGCACCGGCGTATGGGTTTCATCGAGCAGCACGATGGCGACGTTGCGGACATCGGCGCTGCCCTGCGTGACGGCGCGTAGCCAGGCGAACAGCGCGGTGTCACCGATCATGCCACGCTTCAGTGTGACGTCGCCAACCTTGTGCAGCCCCGGGAGTTTGCGGACGCTGTTGGCCTTGTCGTTGCCATTGCGATATTCGATGACGCCGACTTCGACCGAGAGCCCCGACACCTCGCTGAATCCGGCGCTGGTCACGCCGTCGATTTCAACCAGGAAATTATATGCCCCATAGGGATTGTCGCGCGCTGTCGCCATGCCCTGCCCTTTCGATTGCGGCGCCATTCTAACACCAACAGCCGCCGCTACCAATCGGCAGACTCAGTCCTGTGGGGTGACTTTGGGACGACGCTTGCCTGCCAGCGCATGGACGATCCCGCGCAGTGTGCGCACTTCATCCTCACTGAACGCTGGT
>CALMPZ010000203.1 GCA_937871645.1 uncultured Polymorphobacter sp. | reverse complement strand
AAGCGCCGGTGCACGAAAACGTCAAGCAGGCGATCCTCAACGCCACCGAGCTCGACACCCGGCTGGTGATGCGGCCGCTGCGCAACACCGAGCGTGTGCTGACCAACCCCGCCGTCGAACGCCTGCTCGCCAAGGAAAAGGAACTCGGCGCCAACATCAAGTTCGAAGACATCATCGCCGAAGTCGCGGGTGTCTATCCGAAGATCATGATGGACGGCGACATGGATGCCGGCGCCTGGTCGTGCGGCATGGTCGTCGGGCTGATCCACGACATCCCGACCTGCAAGGAACTGATCGACGGGATGATGGCAGAAGCCGAAGCGATCATTCGCAAGCGCCTGCCGGGGTTCCTGTAAGCCATGGGGGCGCCACTCACCTTGATGGGCGTGCCGGGGTCGCCGTACACGCGCAAGATGCTCGCCGCCTTGCGCTACCGGCAAATCCCGTACCGGCTGCTGATGGGCGGGTCGGGTGGCCCGCCCGACGGCTTGCCGCGTCCCAAGGTGGGTTTGTTGCCGACGTTTTTCCTGCCCGACGCCGATGGTGTCGTGCAGGCAGTGACCGATTCGACGCCGCTGATCCGGCGGTTCGAGCGCGAGTATCCGGATCGGCCGATCATCCCGGCCGATCCGGCGCTGGCGTTCATCGACGCGCTGCTCGAAGACTATGGCGACGAATGGCTGACCAAGGCGATGTTCCATTACCGCTGGAACTACGCCGCCGATATCGACCGCGCCGGTGAAATCCTGCCGCGCTGGACGGGGATGGACAAATCCGAAGCCGATCTGGCGAAGATGAAGGCGTTCATCAGCGAACGCCAGATTTCGCGGCTCTATGTCGTCGGGTCGAACGCCGTGACGGCACCGGTCATCGAAGCGAGCTACGACCGTTTCCTGAAACTGTTTTCAGCGCATCTCGAAGCGCATTCCTACCTGCTCGGCGAACGGCCAGGGTCGGGCGACTTCGCGTTCTTCGGCCAGCTCACGGCACTGACGCATTTCGATCCGACGCCGATGGCGCTGACGCTGGCCACGGCGCCGCGCGTCTACACCTGGGTCGATATCGTCGAGGACCTGTCGGGGCTCGAGCCCGGCGACTGGCTCGACCTCAAGGCGCCGCAGCCGACGCTCAAGGCGCTGCTCGGCGAAATCGGCCGGACCTATGTGCCGGTGTTGCTGGCGAACGGCGCGGCGCTGATGGCGCAGGCGCCGGAGTTCGAAACGACAATCGACGGCCAGCGCTGGGCGCAGCCGACCTTCCCCTACCACGGCAAGTGCCTGATGGCGCTGCGTGCACAACATGGTGCGCTACCCGCCGACGCGCGTGCCACTGTCGATGCACTGCTCGCCGGCACCGGCTGCGAAAGGCTTTTCACATGAGCGATAACGACATGCTCTATGCCGTCGCCGACGGCGTCGCGACGATCACCTTCAACCGCCCCGACAAGCTCAACGCGCTGACCCCGGCGATGCTCGGGCAGTTCTTCGCGCATGTCGATGCTGCCGCTGCCGACCCGGCGGTGCGCGTCATTGTCATCACCGGCGCCGGCCGCGGCTTCTGCGCCGGGCTCGACCTTGCGGTCATCGGCAGTGGCGTCGGCGGCAAGGGCGTCGGTGCCCCGCCACCGTCAGCGCCGCGCCCCGCACCGCAATGGGGCGACGACATCGGCCCCGACATGGGCCGCTTCTTCGCCGGCGGCTGGAACGGCCTGATCACCTCGCGCAAGCCGACGATTGCCGCAATCAACGGCCCGGTGTTCGGCTGGGGCTTCATCCTGTCGCTGCACTGCGACATCCGCTTTGCCGCGCGCTCGGCGCTGTTCAATGCGACCTTCGCGCGGCTCGGCATCCCCGGCGAAAAGAACGCCGCATGGTTGCTCAGCCGGCTGATCGGCACCGCACGTTCGGCCGACCTGCTCTATTCGGCGCGACGCTTCGACGGCGCCGAAGCCGAGCGCTTGGGCATCGTCAACGCCGTGCTCGATGATGACGCGCTGATGGGGCACGTCGCGGCGTACGCCGCCAACATCGTCGCCAACTCGGCGCCGCGCTCGCTCGCCGCGATCAAGGCGCAGATCTGGACGGCGCAGGACGATTGCTACGACCAGGGCTTTGTCGCGTCGGACCTCGAACAGGACCGCGCGACGCAGACGGCGGATTTCCGCGAAGGCATCACCAGTCTGCGCGACAAGCGCGCGCCGGCGTTCAAGGGCAACTGATGACCGACCTGCCCATTCTCTACGGCATGTCGGGGTCGCTCTACACCGGCAAGGTGCGCTCGTATTTCCGCAAGCAGCGCATCGACTATGTCGAACGCGCCGTCGGCATGCCCGAGTTCCGCGAGACTGTCGTGCCCGCCATCGGCCGCTGGATCATCCCCGTCGTCAAGCTGCCCGGCGGCCATCTGGTGCAGGACGGCAGCGCCATCATCGATCATTTCGAGGGACTTGGCCCGACGCGCTTTCCGGCGTTGCCGCCTGCCGGCGTCCAGCGCGTCGTCGCGCTGCTGTTCGAATTGTTCGGCGGCGAGGGGTTGCTGCGCCCGGCGATGCACTACCGCTGGAACTTCGACGACGATAACGAGGCGTTTCGCGCGCGTGACTTC
>CALMPZ010000202.1 GCA_937871645.1 uncultured Polymorphobacter sp. | reverse complement strand
AACTGCCACATGATGCCGAAGCCTATCGAGGATCCGAAGCGGGCGAGGGCGACGACGGTCTGCGTCGCGGAGATGCCGCTCGCGCGGCTCTGCGGCCGGACGACTTGCGCGGTCAGCGCCGCGATCCTCGTGCTGCTCATCGCGCTGACGTTGCAGTTTGACGCCCAAAGCGCGCTGCGGCTGCTGATGATCGCCAGCGCCGTGCTCACCGCGGTCGATCCGCGCGCCGGCATCAAGACCGCGGCAATGACGATGGCCGCCACCGCGGCAGGCGTTGCAGCGGCGTTCATCATCCGCAACGTCACCTTCATCGTCCAGACACCTTTGATGGCCGGGTTGATGGCGGCGCTGATCGTGCTGCTTGTCGGCCGCCGGCTGACCGATCCGGCAACCGCGCAAATCGCCGCGACCGGGCTGGTCGGATTGCTCGTGCTGATGGGCGACGACGGCAACGTCGATGACAAGAAGCTGGTGGCGTTCCTGCTCTACACGCTGGGCGGCATCGCGATTGCCATCGGGCTGCGCCATACCCTGCTCTGGCACCTCGACCGCAGCGCGCGGCTGGCGCCGGCACCACGTATCCCCTAAGCACCACGCATGCAGCGCCGCCACCACGTGCCCGATGCGCCGGCCAAGCCCAAGGCCAGCCTGTGGTCGCGGCTCGGGCCGGGGCTGGTCACCGGCGCCGCCGATGACGACCCCAGCGGCATCGCCACGCACAGCCAGCTCGGCGCGTCGTTCGGCTACAGCATGGCATGGACGATGCTGTTCAGCTTCCCGTTGATGGCAATCATCCAGGGCGTCGCGGCGGGCATCGGCAGCGTCACCGGGCGCGGCATCGCGCAGAACCTCAAGCTGCACTACCCCAAGGCGCTGCTCTATTTCATCGTGCTGCTGCTGCTGGTCGCCAACATCATCAACCTTGGCGCCGATCTCGGTGCGATGGGTGCCGCGCTCGGGCTGCTGATCGGCGGGCCGGAATGGGCCTACACCATCGGCTTCGGGCTGCTGTGCGTCGCCGTCGAGGTGCTGGTACCCTACAAACGCTACGCCGGGCTGCTCAAATGGTCGACGCTGTCGCTGTTCGCCTATGTCGCGGTCGTCATGGTCGCCGGCATCCCGTGGAGCAAGGCGCTGCTGTCGCTGGTGGTGCCGACCTTCACCTTCGACAAGGCGCACACCATGGCGCTGGTCGCCATCCTCGGCACGACGATCAGCCCCTATCTGTTTTTCTGGCAGGCAGCCCAGGAAGTCGAGGAAGGCCGGCGGCGCCACATCAAGCCGCTGATGACCGCGCCCTACCGCGCCAAATCCGAAATCAAGCGCATCCGCACCGACACGCTGATCGGCATGGCGGTGTCGAGCCTGGTGGGCATCGCCATCATCTTCGCTACCGCCGCGACCTTGCACGCCAGCGGCGTCACCCACATCGAAACCTCGGCACAGGCGGCGCAGGCACTGCTGCCGATCGCCGGCGAATTCGCCTTCGCGCTGTTCGCGCTCGGCATCATCGGCACCGGGCTGCTCGCGGTGCCGGTGCTCGCGGGTGCGGCCGCCTACGCCGTCAGCGAAGTTTTCGGCTGGACCGAAAGCCTCGAGGCGCGCCCCAGCGAAGCGCGCGCCTTCTACACCACCATTGCGGTGGCCACGCTCGGCGGCGTCGCGCTCACCTTCATCGGCCTCAACGCCGTGCGCGCGCTGTACTGGGCCGCCGTCGTCAACGGCGTGCTCGCCGCGCCCGTCATGGCGGTGATGATGCTGATCGCGCGCAACAAGGCGGCAATGGGCGGCATGGTGCTGTCGCGCGGCCTGACCATCGGCGGCTGGCTGGCGACCGCGGTGATGGCGACGGCTTCGGTGCTGTTTTTCGTGATTTGATGGCGGGACGAAAGGGCCTCCGGCGGGCAGGCCTGAGGCCTGCGCCCGATTGTTAGGGAGTGACCGGAATGGGGTGGGTAGCTGACGTTCGTGCAACGGAACTGTCGACACTTAGCCTAAGCTTCTGCGTAGCCCTGCGCGAGCGTCAAAGCATCGCGCCTGATCTCGACGTTGAAATGGCCATCCGGCGTCGTATGACGTGGTGACAAGTGGACAGTTGCGCCAGCAAACTCATGGTCGCCGATTATAATACCTTCGGTCCCATCTGGGCCGTCACAGCCGAACCGGAAGGGTTCGGGTGTTTCGCGAGTTGCGCCATCAGCGCTCACCCATCCCCATCCGTAGGTCGGTGATACGTTGCGAAGGTGCCCAATCATCGTTTGAGAATGCGGCAATCATGTAACGTCTGCAATTGGGTCGTTTGCAGACCGGCATCTGTGGACGCCCCTGAAGATGCAAGCGTTAAATCGGGGTATATCGGCGCG
>CALMPZ010000201.1 GCA_937871645.1 uncultured Polymorphobacter sp. | reverse complement strand
ATGGCGTCGAAATCGGCATCGGTCGCGGTATCGGCGTCGGCCAATATGTAGCGCGAATTGAAGATGTTGAGGCCCTTGTTCTCCATCGCGCCGAAGTTGAAATCGCCGACCGCGACGATGTTGAAGCGGTCGAGGTCATATTCGCGGCCATAGTTGACCTCGTCCCAGCGCATCGACGCCTTGAGCGCCGCCATCGCGTGCGCGCAGCGTGGCACGTCGTCGGCCGCCACCCAGATCGCCAGATCGACCTTGCGCCCCGATGCGGTGACAAACTGGTCGCGCAGCGGCGACAGATTGCCCGCGACGAGCGCGAACAGATAGCTCGGCTTGGGCCACGGGTCGTGCCACTGCGCCCAGTGGCGGCCATCGGGCAATTGCCCGGTCGCGACTTCGTTGCCGTTCGCCAGCAGCACCGGATACAGCGCCGCGTCGGCAGTCATCTTGACGTCATAGACCGACAGCACGTCGGGCCGGTCGGGGAAGAAGGTGATGCGGCGGAAGCCCTCGGCCTCGCACTGCGTGCACAGCAGGCCGCCCGAGGCATACAGCCCCATCAGCCGCGTGTTGGTCGCGGGCGCGATGTCGACGACGGTTTCAATGACCGCGCTGTCACCGGCAATCTCGATGGTCAAAGTCTCGCCGACCGGCTGCACGTCGAGTGCCACGCCGTCGCGCTTGACCGACACCAGCGTCAGCCCCTGCCCGTCGAGCACCAGCGGTTCGCTGCGCTTGCCGTTGCGCTCGACCGTCAGCCGCGCGGTGACGCGCGTGCGCTCGGCGCCGAGGTCGAAGTCGAGCGCCACCTGCGGCACGCGCCAGGCCGGCGGGCGATAGTCGCTCAGGCGGATTGTCTGCGGCGTTCCGGCGGCGTCGATCATCGGAAATCCTTGCTGGCAGGGCGGTGGCGGCGCGCTGGGATGCGTGCCGCCTTCACCCATGACCTAAGGTTCGCGTTGCCGCGCCGCAAGCGCCCCGCATCAGGCCCCCGAATTAAGCGAGGTCGAAGATATCCTTGAACCCCGTCGGCGCGTGTGGCCCGATGATCAGCTGCTCGAGCACGCCGCGGCCTTCGACCTTGCGGCCATCGGGCAGCGTCAACGTTGCCGCCGCCAGCGCCTGGATGTGATTATTGCCCATTTCGGCTTCGACCGAAGGCCCGACGTCGAAGGTTTCGAACGCCAGCGAGTCCTCGCCCTGGTACATCCCATGGCCGCGCGTCGGGTGCGTGTAGCCGATGCCATGCATGAAAAAGGTGCGCTCGATCAGCAGGTCGACCGTCACCGGGCCATCCGGCGTCATCCCCGTCAGCTGCGCCGAGCTTGCATGGCGCGTGCCGGGCTTGAACACCAAAGTCGACGCCGGGGCCGACAGGTGGATCGGTGCCGAGCCATCGAGTGGCACGAGCAGCGCCGAACGGTTCCACGGCGCGCCGGTCGAATCATCGTTGGTATGGAAAAACAGCGCGTGATCGGGAAAGTTGAGCGGTGCCCACAGCCAGTAGAACTGGAACGGCACCGGCGGTAGCATCGGCTGCGTATCGGGCGCTCCGATCGGCCGCACGCCCCAACTGCGGTCACGCGTGCCCATCCAGCCCGCCACGTCGTGGCGCTTGCCGTCGATCGTCAGATGCCCGGTATAGCTACCGTTCTGCGTCATCCGCGTAACGTCCATCAGCGTGCGCGCGCCGTTGGTGCGCGTGAACCGCGGCTCCTCGATCGGCGCGGCACGGCTGGTGAACACCAGATCGGCCGAAATCCCCGATTCGTTGTCGGCGACGGTCAGCCGCACGCGCTGCAGCGGGTGCTCGATCTTCACGGTGATCGGCCCGACGCGGGTATCCATGCGTTCGTGATTGAGGTTGCGCGACGCGAACATCGAGCGCTGGGTCACGCCGTCGGTGACCGAAAACGCCGCATCGATGATGTTGAGATGCGGATAAATCCCCATCGCACCGCCGAAAAACAGGCTGCCATCGGGTGAATAGCCGTTGAAAAAGAAGCGGTCGTAAAAATTGCGGTCGGTGCCCGCAATCGCCACCGGCGTCGCCGCCTGATGGATTGGATAGTCGTCGCCGGCGGTCAGCATGGTGTTCCCCTGGATTTTGGTCGTTTTCACGTCCTTGGCACGCAGTAACGCGCGCTGGCAAGGGCCGGCCGGCGCGATTCACCGCAGGCCGCGCAGGTGCCCGCAGCGGGCAAGAGCGACCTCTGCCCGGCGGCGGCGCTTGAAATGCGGTTGCGTGGGGCGCGCGCACACGCTAGTGTCATATCGACATAATACAGGGATTCAACGCCATGGCCAGTCCGGCTTTTTCGGTGGAAGCGGCAACGCAAGCCTATCTCGCGACTTTGAGCGGCGCGGCACGGGCGAAATCGGACGCCTATTTCGAAGGCGGTTATTGGCTGATCCTGTGGGCCTTTGTGGTCACGGTGGTGATCATGCTGTTCGTGCTGCGGTCGGGGCTGGCGGCGAAGCTGTCGGCGCGAACGCTCAGGCTGACGGGCGGGCGGCGCTGGTTGCAATCGATACTGGCGGCGATCGCGCTGTTCCTGCTGATTGCGGTGCTGCAACTGCCCTGGGATCTCTACGTCAGCTATTTCCGCGAACACCAGTATGGCATGTCGAACCAGAGCCTTGCCGAATGGGCGGGCGACTGGGTCAAGGTCGCCGGCGTCAACGCTGTGCTGTTCGGGCTGCTGGCGGCCGCCATGCTCGGGCTGTACCGGCTGACGCCCAAGGCCTGGTGGGCGTGGGGTGCGGCGGCGACGGCGGCGTTCCTCGCCATCGTCATAGCGGTCAGCCCGGTGATCTTCGATCCGATGTTCAACGATTACAAGCCGATGGCGCAAAGCACGCTGCGCGACCAGATTCTGGGCATGGCGCGCGCCAATGGCGTGCCCGCCGATGATGTCATGGTTGTCGATGCGTCGCGGCAGACCAAGCGCATTTCGGCCAATGTCGCCGGACTGGGCGACACCATGCGCGTCGCGCTTAACGACAATTTGCTCAACCAGGGCACGCCGCCAGAAGTGCGCTCGGTAATGGGCCATGAGCTCGGCCATTACGTGCTCAACCATATCTGGTCGATGCTGATCTATTTCTCGCTGATCATCCTGGGCGGCTATCTGGCGGTCAACCATTTCGTACCCGCGCTGCTGGCGCGCCATGGCAAGAAATGGGGGGTGCACGACTTTGGGGATCCGGCGGTCATTCCGGTCGCGATTCTGGTGCTGTCGAGTTACTTCCTGGTGATGACGCCGGTGGTCAACACCGTCATCCGCACGCAGGAGCAGGAGGCCGATGTCTTCGGGCTGAATGCGGCGCGTGCACCCGATGGATTCGCCAAAATCGCGATGAAACTGTCGACTTATCGCAAAATCGAGCCCGGAAAGTGGGAAGAAATCATCTTTTTCGACCACCCTTCGGGCCGCACCCGCGTCACCACCGCGATGCAATGGAAGGCCGAACACCTCGGCGAACCGGGCGTCGAATAGCCTGCGGCGGCGGGAACGATATAGTTTGATATCAAACTATATCGTTCAAATACGCCAGACCCGTAAAGACTGACCAGATTCCAACAGCGGCGGTACGATTTTAGCGCTAGTTTGCAGCAACCTCGGCAGTGATCGCCGCCAGCAATTCGGCGTCGCCCATTGTCGAATCATCGCCGCTGCGGCCCAGCGCATATTCGGGCGGCACCACTTCCGGCCCCGCCCCCGGCGGCAGCGGCGGCGTGTAATAGCCCAGCGCATAACTGCCCATCGCATAGCCCAGCACCGCCTGCAGTTCAGGCGGCAAATCGCGTGCAATATCAGGGGGGCAGGCGAGATACTGGTTCTCCTCCTGCCGCAGCCAGCCCAGCGTATAGGTGAGGTTGAGCCCGATGCGGTCACCGTCGCTGACATTGGTGCCGCCGCCGTGGAATACCCCGCCAGTGTAGATTAGCACCGACCCGGCGCGCATTTCCGCATAGCCGATTTCATGCGGCTCGGGCTTGCGTGAATCGGCCCAGTCGAGCGAGCCCGGCACGACCTGCGTCGCACCATTGGCCCGGGTGAAATCGGTCACCGCCCAGATGGTGTTGAGCTGCGGCTCGAGGTGCCCGAGGTGCGTGCCCCAGGCCCAGCGGTCGCGGTGGATGACCTGTGCACCCTGCCCCGGCTTGATGCGAATCGCCTGCGTCAGATGGAGTTGCCAGCGTTCGCAAAATGGCAGCAGCAACGCATCGGCAGCGGCCGCAATCAGTCTGTCCATGACCAGCGCGCGCACTTGCGCTGACCGCGCCACCAGCGCGCCGGTCCGCGTCGTCAGATTGCCGGTAAAGCTGTCGCGCCCGTTCGGCGTTGCCGCAACATAGGGCGCCAGCTCGGCACCCAGCGCGGCGAGCGCCTCAGGCGCGATGACGTCATCGACAATCACCGCGCCGTCACGGCGCAGCGCCGCCATCAAAGGTTCGATTTCAATATCGGCAGCGAAGTGCGCCAATGTCGGTGTGGCCATCATTCATCTCCCCGGTGCCGCACGACCATCATGCCGAGTCGGCACTGCAGCATAACGCCGACAGC
>CALMPZ010000200.1 GCA_937871645.1 uncultured Polymorphobacter sp. | reverse complement strand
CGACTGGGTGACGATGGTGGTCCCCGACCAGATGCGAAAGCCGTTCTGGCGACCGAACAGCTGCTCGAAGTCGGGCGACCGCACCGTCGGCGTCGCGCCGATCGTCTCGCCTTCGGTGGCTTCGTGGCGCGCCAGCAGCAGCACGAAGCTCGCCTCCTGCTGCATCTGGTCATCGAGCAGCAGCGCGACGTTGCGCTGCGTCACCGCCACCGCCGAAATCGCCATCGCGCCCACCGCCAGCAGCAGCGGCACGATGATCGCGGTGATCATCGAACGACGCAGCGAATAGAGTTTCACGACAGCGCCGGGACGATATAGCCCAGCCCGCGAATCGTCTTGATGCGCTCGGCGCCGAGCTTGCGGCGCAGGTGCGAGACATGCACCTCGATGGTGTTGCTTTCGATCGCCTCGTCCCAGCGGTACAGCCGCTCCTCGATCTGCGCCTTGCTGATGACATGGCCGATATTCGACAACAGCACATCGAGCACCGCGAGCTCGCGCGCCGACAGCGCGACGGGCGCCCCACCGCACATCACTTGCCGCGCCGCCGGCGCGTAGCTGAGGTCGCCGTGCACGATGACCGGCGCGGCGCGGCCCTGGCGGCGGCGGATGACGGCATCGCAGCGCGCCGTCAATTCCTGCAAATCGAACGGCTTGACGAGATAGTCGTCGGCGCCGCCGTTGAGCCCGAGCAACCGTTCGTCAAGCGTTGCACGCGCCGACAGGATCAGCACCGGCAGCGTGTTCGCGGCGCGGCGCATGCGCGCCAGCAGGTCGAGCCCCGAGCCGTCGGGCAGCGCGATATCGAGGATGACCATGTCATAGTCGCCGGTTTCAAGCGCCGCTTCGCCGTGATCGATGCTGTCGACGCGCTCGACCAGAAAGCGCGGCGCCAGCCCGTCGACAATCGCCGCCGCCAGCATGTCGTCGTCCTCGATCAGCAGGATCGTCAACCCGCCCCCTCCCTGTGCCGGCATTTGCAAAGCTTAAGCTGCGCTTCAGCTTCATCTGCCAGAGCAATGTCGGGGCGTAGTGCAGCACCCCCGCTGCCGCTGCGCCCCGTCCGCGTTCGCCCGTTGCGTCAATAGCTTCCGCGTTACCAGCCCGCAACGTGCACGGCCAGTCACAAGCCGCATCGCGCCCAATTCATTCCCAAGTTCAAGGATGCCCGCATGCCGATCCCGCAAACCAAGGTCTACCTCACCACCGCGCTGGCCAGTGGCAAGGCGTACAAGTTCCTGCCCAATGCGGCGGGCGACTTTGGGGCAACGGTGACCGGTGCGCCGGGTGCCGCATGGATCGGCGCGGTAAACGACCTCAACGGCGATGGCCGGCCTGACTTCATCTTTGGCGCGCCGGGCGACGACGACAAGGATATCGATGCCGGCCGGGTGTTTATCTACCTCGGTGCCGTACTGCCCGGCAGCACCGTGCAAATCGCCGACGGCCTCAACACCGTCATCATCGACGGCGTCAACGCCGGTGACCGCGCCGGGGCGGCGGTCGGCTCGGTCAGCGACCTCAACGGCGATGGGCTCGGCGAAATCCTGATCGGCGCGCCGGGCATGGAAAATGGCGCGGCGACCGACGCCGGTGCAGCGTTCGTCATCTGGGGCAAATCGACACCGGGCGGCATCGATCTGGGCGATCCGTTCAGCGGCGGCGGCAAGGGCTATGCCATCAAGGGGCAGTCGTCAGGCGACAAAGCCGGCACGACGGTCATGTCGATTGCCGACCTCAACGGCGACGGCAAGGCCGACATTCTCGTCGGCGCTCCCGGCAATGACAGCGGCGGCGCCGATGCCGGTGCCGTCTATGTCGTCTGGGGCAAATCGTCGAGCGCGGCGGTCAGCCTGACCAACGTCGCCGCCGGCACCGGCGGCTTCAAGATCACCGGTGCCGATGGCGGTGATGCAGCGGGCAGCGTGCTGGGAACGCTTGGTGACGTGAACGGCGACGGCAAGGCCGAAATCCTGATCGGCACGCCCGATAGCAAGCTCGGCGGTAACAACGCCGGGGCGGTTTTCGTTGTGTTCGGCAAATCGACGGGCACTGCAGTCGACCTCAACAACGTCGCGGCCGGCAGCGGCGGCTTCGTCATCACCGGCGTGGCCGATGATGACGCCGGTGCCGCAGTCGCCGGGCTCGGCGACGTCAACGGTGACGGCAAGGCCGACATTCTGGTCGGCGCGCCGCGTTCGGACAGCGCCTATGTCGTGTTCGGCAAGGCGACGACGACGGCAGTCGACCTCAATGACGTGCGCAACGGCGTCGGCGGCTACTGGATCCTCGCCGAAGGCGTCGGTGAACTCGATACGCTGTCGGTCGCCGGCGGCGCCGACTTCAACCATGACGGCATAAGCGACCTCGTCATCGGCGCTTCGGGCAATGAAGAAGGCGGAAGCGATGCCGGCGCGGTCTATGTCGTCTGGGGCGGCGCCACCAACGGCGCTATCGACCTCGGGCTGATTTCGCAGGGCATCGGCGGCGCCAAGATCGTCGGCGCCGCGGGCAGCCTGACCGGCAGCAGCGTCGCGGTCATCGGCGATGTAAACGGCGACGGCACCGCCGACTTGATGATCGGCGCGCCGGGCGCGGCCGAAGGTGCCTATGTTTTGTTCGCCGATTCGACCTGGTTGCCGGCGCCGATTTACGGCACCGCGGGCGATGATGTGATTGATGTCGGCTATGCCAGCGGCGCGCTGACGGTTGGAGCGACCGACGATGTCATTCTCGCGCTGTCGGGCAATGACAGCGTCCATGGCGGCGGCGGCAATGATGTCATCGAAGGCGATGACGGCAATGACGCGCTGTTCGGCGACGCCGGCAACGACAGCCTCGACGGCGGCACCGGCGCCGATGCGATGGATGGCGGCGACGGCGATGACACCTATTACGTCGACAATATCGGCGACTCTGCCAGCGAAACCGGCACCGGCAATGACACCGTCAATGCCGCGGTCAGCTTCACGATCGGCAGCAACATCGAAAACCTCGTGCTCACCGGCGCGGCGCTGGCGGGCACCGGCAACGCGCTCGCCAACAGCATCACCGGCACGGCGGGCAACAATGTCCTCGACGGCGGCGCGGGTGCCGACACGCTGACCGGCGGGCTGGGCAACGACAGCTATTTTGTCGATGATGCCGGCGACGTGGTCAGCGAAGCCGCAGGCGCGGGCACCGACACCGTCACCGCCAGCCTGAACTACACGCTCGGCCTCAACGTCGAAAACCTCGTGCTCGCAGGCAGCGCGCGCATCGGCACCGGCAAGATCGTCGCCGCAAGCGTCACCAGCACCGCGACAAATTAAA
>CALMPZ010000199.1 GCA_937871645.1 uncultured Polymorphobacter sp. | reverse complement strand
ACGCCCTCGCCCGCGCCGCCGCCTTCCTCCTCCGAGGTCGACGCGGGGGGTGTGGTGTCCTCCCCCCGCCCGGAGACGATCTCGCGCTCGGCGATGGCGCGGCATTCTGCCCACCCCAGCTCGGCCGGCGCGCCGGCGACGCGGCGGTGACGGCAAGCAGCGCACGCGACAGGTCGCCGACTTCGATCATCGACAGCCGGCCACGCGTCGGCAGCAGCGCGACGCCGCTGTTGACCATGCGGAACAGTGCCAAGGTTTCGCGGTCGCCGGGGCCATAGACGCCGGGCGGGCGGATGACGTCCCAATCGAGGCCGCTGGCGGTGACCAGCGCTTCGGCTGCGGCCTTGCTGGCGCCATAGACCGACAGCCCGGGCTCGCGCGCGGCGAGCGACGAGACATGGACAAAGCGCCCGACGCCGGCAGCTTTTGCAGCGTCGAGCAGCGCGGCAGTTCCCGCGACATTGCCGGCATCGAATTCGGCGCGGGTGCGGGCGTTGATCACACCGGCGATGTGCAGCACGGCATCGGACCCTTCGACCAGCCGGGCGAGCCCGTCGCGGTCGGACAGGCTGCCGTGCACCCACGTCACACCCGGCAGCGCCGGCTGCGGCGACCGCGCCAGCGCACGCACGGTGACGCCGTTTTCATGCGCGATGCGCAGCAGGTGGCTGCCGACGAAGCCGGTGCCGCCGGTGACGGCGAGGGTGGTCATGGGCGGCTCATGAAGTGGCAGGGCCTCCGGCGGGCAGGGGCTTGCCCCTGCACCCGATTATTGGGTCGGCGCATCAGGCCCGGCGTTGATTTGGGGTCACCGGCCAAACAAATGGGTGCAGGCCTCAGGCCTGCCCGCCGGAGGCCCTTAAAACTTAAGCTGCAATATCCAGCGGCTGGATATGCCCCGACAGATACAGCGTACGCGCCTTCGACCGGCTGAGCTTGCCGCTCGAGGTGCGCGGCAGCGTGCGCGGCGGCACCAGTTCGACGACACAGGTCATGCCGGTGAGCAGGCGCACCTTGGCGCGGATTTCGTCGCGCAGGCGGCAGCGCTCGTCCATGTCGGTGGTGCGGCACTGGACAAGGACGGCGGGGGCTTCCTCGCCGTTCGAGGTGGTGATCGAGAAGGCGGCGATGTCGCCGGCCTTGAAGCCCGGCAGCTGTTCGATCGCCCATTCGATGTCCTGCGGCCAGTGGTTCTTGCCGTTGATGATGATCATGTCCTTGGCGCGGCCGACGATGTAGATGTAGCCGTCCGCCAGATAGCCCATGTCGCCGGTATCGAGGCGGCCGTCCTGGAGGCAGGCGGCAGTGGCTTCGGGGTCGCGGAAATAGCCCGACATGATGCCGAGCCCGGAAACGAAAATCTTGCCGATCTGACGGTCGGCGAGGGCCTCGCCGTCTTCGCCGATGATTTCGACCGTCAGGCCGGGCAGCGGCTTGCCGCAGTTGACGATGGCGCGGTAGCGGGTGGGCTTGGACTTGTCGGCACCGGCGCGGCCTTCGCCCGACAGGATGCGTTCGTCGACGAGGTCGGTGACGATGCCTTCGCCGACCGGCATGGTGCTGACCGCGAGCGTCGCTTCGGCGAGGCCGTAGCTCGGCAGGAAGGCGGCGGCGCGGAAGCCGGCGGGCGCGAACGCATCGACGAACGCCTGCATGACGTCGGGGCGGATCATGTCGGCGCCGTTGCCGGCGATGCGCCAGCGCGACAGGTCGAAGCGGGTTTTGACATCGACCTGGCTGCTGATGCGGCGGGTACAGATGTCATAACCGAAGGTCGGCGAGAAGCTGACGGTGGTGCCTTCGTTGCGGCTGACCAGCGCCATCCACGACAGCGGCCGGCGGGCGAAGTCATCGGTGGCGATGAAGTCGGCCGAAAGCTGGTTGGCGACCGGCGTCAGCATGCAGCCGACGAGGCCCATGTCATGATACCAGGGCAGCCACGACACGACGCGGTCGGTAGGTTGCGCCTGCATCGAAATCGCGTGGCCCGACAGGTTGGCGAGCAGCGCGCGGTGGGTGACCATGACGCCGTGCGGGAAGCGTGTGCTGCCGCTGCTGTATTGCAGATAGGCGATGTCTTCGGGTGAAGGCGCGGGCAGCGCGGCGACTGCTGCTGCGGGCTGGCCCAGGAATGCGCTCCAGTCGAGCGCGGTGCAGGTCTTGATCGTTTCGGCGGCCTCGGCAACCATCGCGAACAGGCCTTCGGGTGCCAGCACGATTACGGGATCGCAACTGCCGAGCTGGGTGCGGATCTGGTCTACATAGGCATCGCGGCCGCCGAACGACGTCGGCAACGGTAGTGGCGTCGGCAAGGCGGCGGCGTAGATCGCGGCAAAGAACAATTGGGCGAATTCAGCCGAGGTCTCGGCAATCAGCGCGACGCGGTCGCCGGGCTTGACGCCGGCGGCGATCAGGCGGTGCGCGCCCGCAATGGCATCGGCGCGCAGTTCGGCGAACGGATAGGCGCGGACCAGCGTGGCGCGGGCATCGAAGAAATTGAAACCGCGGGTGCCGCTGGCGGCATAATCGAGCGCTTCGCCCAGCGTGTTGAAATCGGAAAGGCGGCGCGGCAGCGTATCGAGCGTCGGCGTCGCTGCGGGCGCATCGGCACCGGCAACGTCGGCCTTGGTCTGATTCTGCGCCAAATCCCCGAACTCCTGACCCACTTTGTTACTCACGCGCATTTCACTCACGTTTTGCGACACCCGGCCGTTTATGCCTCTGGCAAAGCCATCCCGAGGGTATCAACCCTGCCTGTGACATTGAACCACATTTCCGCTCTGTCATAAACAGACGTTCAAAATCGGACGCGACTATGGCAGGAACGTGGCACAGCCCATGTCGCGCAATTATACCCCTCCGCCGCTCGATGCCGACAGCCTGCGGGCGCTGGCGCTGCGGTATGTCGCGCGCTACGCGACCAGCGCCGCGAAATTGCGGCAATATCTGGCGCGCAAGATCAAGGAGCGCGGCTGGGGCGGCGCTGCCGCACCCGACTCCGAAGCGATTGTCGCGCGGATGATCGACCTCGGTTACATCGATGACCGCGTGTTCGGCGAGGCCAAGGTGCGCGGACTGGCAGCACGCGGTTATGGCGCGCGGCGCGTGTCGCAGGCGTTGACTGCCGCCGGACTCGACCGCGGGCTGGTCGCCGAACTCGCCGCCACCCCCGATGCCGATGCGGCAGCGCTGACCTATGCGCGGCGGCGGCGCTTCGGGCGCTGGGACACCGCGCCCGCCGATCCGCTGCGCACACGCAAGCAGTTTGCGGCAATGCTGCGCGCCGGGCATGCACCGGCGGCGATCAAGCGGGCGCTGGGGGCGGATATCGACGAAGATGGCTTCGAATAGGGCCTCCGGCGGGCAGGGCCTCGACCC